>JALYGI010000285.1 GCA_030777185.1 Pseudomonadota bacterium | reverse complement strand
CGGCGCGCCGGCATCGAGCCGAGCAAAGGATTTCCGGCTCTGGTCAGAACCGCCAACGGAGTTGTCACGGTCGAGCGCGGCCGCGCTGAAACGCTCAAGGTCGGCACAATCGAGCGCCGGAACCTCGCCGTGCACATTTCCGAAGCCTTTGGCGATATGAACGTGCTCGGCATGAACTTCCTGTCCTCGCTGTCCGGCTGGAGCGTCGAGGGCAAATGGCTGGTCCTGAAGCCGTGAGGGGGCTGCGCCAACCCCCCTCCCGCACAAACCCGTCTGGATTTTACATAATGTATATTATCGCACTTAACTATGGCTGATGTCGCGGCGCTTCCACCAGCTTCCACCCTCTCCGATCTCGTTGAGATCATGCGTCGCCTCCGCGACCCGGTGAACGGCTGCAGCTGGGACAAGGAGCAGACTTTCGAGACGATCGCGCCTTACACGATCGAGGAAGCCTATGAGGTTGCCGACGCGATCGAGCGTCACGACCTCAATGACCTCAAGGACGAGCTCGGCGATCTCCAGCTCCAGGTCGTCTATCATGCCCGTATCGCCGAGGAATTCGGCGCGTTCGGCATCGACGACGTCATGACGTCGATCTGCGCCAAGATGATCCGTCGACACCCGCACATCTTCGGCGATCAGGCTGAAAGCCCCGGCTGGGAAGCATTGAAAGCGGCCGAGCGCGGCGAGCGTTCTGACCAGAGCGCGCTGGCCGGCGTGGCGCGCGCGTTGCCGGCGCTTAAGCGTGCCGAAAAGCTGCAAAAGCGTGCCGCCCGTGTCGGCTTCGACTGGCCCGACGCATCTGGTCCGCGTGCGAAGATCGACGAGGAGCTTGCCGAGCTCGAAGCTGCAACGAACGAGAGCGAGCGGTCGGCGGAACTTGGCGATTTGCTGTTCTCCGTCGTCAACCTTGCGCGTCATCTGAGCATCGACCCGGAAGCCGCGCTTCGGGACGCCGCCGCACGGTTCGAAACGCGCTTCCGCGCGGTCGAGACGCTGGCGGAGGCACCGCTTAGGGAAATGAATATCGAGGAGCTCGAAGCGCTCTGGCAACGCGCCAAGCGCGATCTCAGGGCCTGATCGGTTGAGGTGGAAGCGCTATGCGCTTCCGCCGAGGGCGTGAATCAGGCCCATATCATATGTCTGAGACCTTGATTCACGGATCAGGCTGATTCAGCCTGATCCGATCAAGGTCCCTACCTGATCCGGGAGGTGGGAGCGCTTACACGCTTCCGCCGCAGCCTAATCCGCCAAAGGTTTAGCCGGCAGCCTGCAGATAGTGCGTCTGGAAGCGCGCCCAATCGGCGTCGGACAATCTGACGTCAAATTCCGTCTCGAGATCCTGGTTCTGTTGATCCAGCACCTCTCCATTGGCGTGGAGCCAGGCAATCGCCTCGCCCGCGGAGGCCGAGAGCGTCACTTTCCGGACCTTTGCGCCCTTCCGAAGATGCCCCGCTACGCAATCGAGCATCGACTCGACCCCTTCCCCGCTGATCGCGGAGATCACGACCACATTCTCGCGCCGGTTCGCTTCCGCCTGAACGCTCTCGGCGTCTTCGCCCTGCAGCAGATCGATCTTATTCCAAGCCTCGATGAGAGGGGCACTCCCCTCTCCCACCGCGCCGATTTCGCTGAGCACCTGTTCCACATCCTGGCGCTGCGCGTCGCTGTCCGGATGCGAGATGTCCCGCACGTGGATGATGAGGTCGGCCGAGATCACCTCTTCCAAGGTGGCGCGGAACGCGGCGACGAGCTGCGTCGGCAGCTCCGAGATGAAGCCGACCGTGTCGGACAGAATGGCTTTGTCGAATCCCGGAAGCTCGATTTCCCGCATGGTCGGATCGAGGGTCGCGAAAAGCAAGTTTTCCGCCATCACGTCGGCATTCGTGAGCCGGTTGAATAAAGTCGATTTGCCGGCATTGGTATAGCCGACCAGCGCCACCACCGGCCAGGGCGCCCTTTGCCGCCGTGCCCGGTGCAGCGCACGCGTGCGAGTAACCTGGTCCAGCTCCTTGCGAAGCTTAGCCATTCTGTCGCGGATCAAGCGCCTATCGGCCTCGATCTGGGTTTCGCCCGGGCCGCCGAGGAAGCCGAAACCGCCGCGTTGCCGCTCAAGGTGGGTCCATGAGCGAACGAGCCGTCCCGCCTGATAGTCAAGATGAGCAAGCTCTACCTGCAGGCGGCCCTCCGCTGTGGCCGCCCGCTCGCCGAAGATCTCGAGGATCAGCCCGGTCCGGTCGATGACCTTGGATTTGGTGGCGGTCTCGAGGTTGCGCTGCTGGATCGGCGTGATCGGCGCATCCACGATGATGAGCTCGGCCTCGGCCTGCCGCGCCGCAGCCGCGATCGACTCCACCTGGCCCGATCCGAACAGGGTCGCCGCCTTGGGTGCACGCACCTTGAAGGAAAGCCGCTCGGCCACGTCGAGGCCGATCGCCTCTGCAAGCCCCGCAGCCTCATCGAGCCGGGCGGCAGTATCGCGCCGCGCCTCCGACCCAAGCTCCGGCAGCGCGATGATCGCGCGGCCGCCGCGGCTTACGTCGTCATTTCCGTTGAAAGCACTCAGGTACCGGACTCCTCGTCGTGAGCCTCTACAAAGCTTATCGGGCGCTCTGGTTGCACGGTGGAGATTGCGTGCTTGTAGACGAGCTGCGACATTCCGTCCCGCTGGAGGAGCATGCAGAAAAGATCAAACGCGGCGACCTCCCCCTGGAGCATGACCCCATTCACCAGGAACATGGTGACCGGCTCGCCGGTTCGCCGGACCGCGCTGAGGAAGACCTCCTGAAGCAAGGTAGGTTTCTTCTTTTGCATCTGCTCGGAAAAAGTTCGCTCGATCTCGCCCAGGTCCAGCGGCTGCGAGGGCATAATGGTGGAGATGGCGTGCTTGTAGATGAGTTGCGCGTTGCCATCACGGCGCAGCAGCACGGAAAAATTGTCGAACCAGGTGATGATGCCCTGAAGCTTCACGCCCTTCACGAGAAACATCGTTACCGGCGTTTTCGACCGCCGCAGCGAATTCAAAAACAGATCCTGGAGGTTGTTGACCTTATCGGCCATTGCCCGCTCTCCTTATTGGCCGAATGGACGGCAAAGCGCCGCTGGATCAGCCACCTCTAGTTAGAAGCGTCACCCCAGCTTTCAATATCATGGCGCGAAGGGCTGCGCCATCGGCCCCTATTGGGGCTCGTCGCCCTTGGTGTCACCGATCCCGAGCGCTTTCAGTTTCCGGTGCAGCGCGGATCGCTCCATCCCGATGAAGCTTGCGGTCCGCGAGATGTTTCCGGAGAAGCGCCGGATCTGCACCCGCAGATATTCGCGCTCGAAGGTCTCGCGCGCTTCTCTTAGCGGCGTTCCCATGATCGCCTTCACCGCCTCCCCCGGGCTCAGCTGCGCATGCTCGTTGAGGATTTCGGGCGGCAGCATGTCGATTTCGATGCTGCCGATACGGGCCGCAGGCGCGAGGATGATGGTTCGCTCGATGACGTTGCGAAGCTGGCGAACGTTGCCCGGCCAGTCATAGGCCTGAAGCGCGGCGGTCGCGTCGCTCGAAAAGGTTGGACTTGCGAGCCGTTGCTCGGCCGCGAAACGCGCCGCGAAATGCGCGGCCAGCTCCGGAATGTCCTCGCGCCGCTCTGACAGCGCCGGGAGGTGCACGGGGACGACGTTCAGCCGGTAGAACAGGTCCTCTCGAAAGCGGGACGCCGCAATCTCGTCGGCCAGATGCCGGGCGGTTGAAGAGACCACCCGCATGTCGACCTTCACCACCCGCTGCCCGCCTACACGCGTGAAGCTCTGGTCGGTGAGCACGCGCAGGATCTTTGCCTGTGCCGGCAGCGGCATGTCGGCAATCTCGTCCAGGAACAGGGTGCCGCCATGCGCCTGTTCCAGGAGGCCGGGGCGGCCCAGCTCCCCGCCATTCTCGACCCCGAACAGCTCCTCTTCGACCCGCTCCGGAGTCATCCGGGCGGCGCTCACGACGATGAAGGGCGCCCTCGCCCGCGGGCTCCAATTGTGCAGGAGCCGCGCGGCCACTTCCTTGCCGACGCCTGCCGGGCCGGTAATGAGGACTCGGCTCCCGGTGCCTGCCACCCGCTTCAAGGTCGCTCGAACGGAATTGATGGCGACGCTGGAGCCGGTGAGCTCCGTCTCCTGCCCCATCTGCGCCCGCAGCGTCTCATTCTCGCGGCGCAGCCGGTCGGTCTCCGTCGCTCGGGCGACGAGGTGCAACAGATGGCCGGCCTCGAACGGCTTCTCGATGAAGTCGACGGCACCCTGCCGGATCGCTGCGACTGCGGTATCGAGGTTGCCATGGCCCGAGATCATCAGCACGGGGAGCGTCGGGTCCCTCCGCTTGATCTCCTCAAGCACCTGCAACCCGTCGAGCTTGGAACCCTGGAGCCACACGTCGAGCAGCACCAGAGATGGTCGCCGGTCGGAGAGCGCGGCCAGCGCCTCATTGCTGCCGGCGGCCGTCCGGGTCGAATAACCCTCATCTTCCAGGACACCGGAGACGAGCTCCCGGATATCCTGCTCATCGTCGACCACGAGAATGTCTAATGCCATGTGCTCAACCGTTTACTACCTGATCTTCTAAAGCCATCGTAGCATCTGCCTCGAGCCGGGCCAGCGTCTCCGTATCGAAGACGAGCCGTACCAAAGTGCCCCCGGCGGGCAGGTCTTCGAATTCCATGCTCCCGAAATGCTCTTCGACGATCTTCTTGACGATGGCGAGCCCCAGACCGGTGCCCTTGACCCGGGTCGTCATATAGGGTTCGGTGAGCCGTCCCCGCTCCTGGGGCAAGCCGATGCCGGTGTCGGCGATCTCGACGCACAGATGGGTCTCGTTCTCGCGGATCGTAACCTGTACCTGCTGCTCGCCTGAGGCCTGCCCCGCCTCACGCTTCTGCTGGATCGCCTCCACGCCATTTTTGATGACATTGGTCAGCGCCTGGCCGAGCTGACGACGGTCGCAAATGAGGATCGGCGAAGGCTCGGGCGCATCGAGCACGAACCGGATATCGGGATGCGCGACCTCGTGAAGGAAGAGTGTCTGGCGCACCACCTCGTTGATCGCCTCCTTACGGAATACGGGCTTGGGCATTCTTGCGAAGGAAGAGAATTCATCGACCATCCTGCGAAGATCGCCCACCTGCCGGATGATCGTGCCGGTCAGCCGCTCGAAGGTCGAGCGATCCGAAATGATCTCCCCGGCATAGCGGCGCTGGAGCCGTTCGGCGGCAAGCTGGATCGGCGTCAGGGGGTTCTTGATTTCGTGGGCTATCCTACGGGCGACGTCCGACCAGGCGGCCCGGCGCTGGTCGAGCAGTTGATCAGTGATATCGTCAAAGGTGAGAACGTGCCCCCCCTCCACCTTCACGCGCTTGACCGCCAGCGTCCGCGGCTCGCCTCCGGACGAGAACTGGATGATGTCCTCGCGTGCCTCCGCGTCGAGCTGGGCGTCGAGCTCTGGCGCCAGAACTGAGAGCTTTTGCCCGACCGCCGCGTCCTTTGGCATCTTGAGGAGCGCTTCGGCCGAGCTGTTGATGAGGCGGACGTGGCGGTTGTGATCGACAGAGATCACGCCTGCCGTCACGCCGGAGAGCACGGCCTCGATGAAAGCGCGCCTGCTGTCGAGTTGGCTGTTGGCGGAAACC
>JALYGI010000284.1 GCA_030777185.1 Pseudomonadota bacterium | reverse complement strand
AGTCGAACAGGCTCGACACGGAGCTCTCGTCGGCGATCCGTCGGATCGCTTCGGCGAGCAGCGGCGCGAGGGTAAGAATTCGGATCTTGTTCGTTTCCGCCGCCGCTTCGTGCTGCGCGATCGAATCGGTGATGACGAGCTCGGAGAGCGCCGAACTGGCGACGCGCTGCACGGCGGCGCCGGAAAGGACGCCGTGGGTGCAATAAGCCACCACTTCCTCGGCACCCGCCTCGCGTAGCGCACCCGCGGCGTTGCAGAGCGTGCCCGCTGAATCGACGATGTCGTCGACCAGCACGCAAAAACGCCCCCCCACATCGCCGATGATGTTCATCACTTCGGATTCGCCCGGCCGCTCGCGGCGCTTGTCGACGATCGCGAGCGGCGCGTTGTTGAGCCGCTTGGCGAGCGAGCGGGCGCGGACGACGCCGCCGACGTCGGGCGAGACCACCGTGATGTTGCGGCCGGAGAACCGCGCCTGGATATCGGCCGACATCACCGGCGCGCCGTAAAGATTGTCCGTCGGGATATCGAAGAAGCCATGGATCTGCCCGGCGTGCAGATCGACCGAGAGGACGCGATTGGCGCCCGCGACGGTGATGAGGTTCGCGACGAGCTTGGCCGAGATCGGTGTGCGGGGGCCCGGCTTCCGATCCTGGCGGGCATAGCCGAAATAAGGAAGCACCGCAGTGATCCGCTTGGCCGAGGCGCGGCGAAGCGCATCGATGCAGATCAAGAGCTCCATCAGATTGTCGTTGGCGGGATAAGAGGTGGATTGAACGACGAACACATCCTCGCCGCGCACATTTTCGAGGATCTCGACGAAGATCTCCTCGTCGGCGAAGCGCCGAACGCTGGCCTGAGTAATCGGCAGATCGAGATAGCTGGCGATCGACTTCACCAGCGGAAAGTTCGAATTGCCCGACAAAAGCTTCATCAAAACGAGTCCCCAGGGTACGCCGCCACTCCCTTAAGGGCGGCACTCGCGAAGGCAAGGGCCGTCGCCCGGCACTTCCCGCTCCTGGACCTTGACTCTCCCCTTCGGCGGAAGCGCATGGCGCTTCCACTGATCAGGCCCTAGAGCCGCCGCATGACCGTTGTCACCCGCTTCGCGCCGTCGCCGACCGGCCGCCTCCATGTCGGCAACATCCGCACGGCCCTCCACAATTGGCTGTGGGCGAGGAAGCATGGCGGCCGCTTCATCCTGCGCCTGGACGACACCGATGCCGAGCGTTCGCGCGAAGACTATGCCGAAGCGATCCGGGAGGATCTCGCCTGGCTCGGCCTGGTCCCCGACGAGGAGCAGCGGCAGTCGCGGCGGTTCGACCGTTATGAAGCGGCGCTGGAGACGCTTCGCGCGGCGGGGCGGGCCTATCCGGCCTATGAGACCGCCCAGGAGCTCGACCTCAAACGCAAGGTGCAGCTCAGCCGGGGCAAACCCCCGGTCTATGATCGCGCGGCGCTGGCGCTTGGCGAGGACGAGCGGGGGCAGCTCGAGCGGGAGGGGCGGCGGCCGCACTGGCGCTTCAAGCTCGCTCACGAGCGGCCGATCGAATGGAACGATCTCGTGCGCGGGCCTCAGCATATCGATCCCGCTCTGCTGTCGGACCCGGTGATCCGCCGGGAGGACGGCAGCTGGCTCTACATGCTGCCGAGCGCCGTCGACGACATCGACATGGGCATCACTCATGTCGTCCGAGGCGAGGATCATGTCACCAATACTGCGCTTCAGCTTCAGATGTTCGAGGCACTGAGCGCGGCGCCCCCCGCTTTCGCGCATGAAGCGCTCCTGGTCGGGTCCGAAGGCAAGCTGTCGAAGCGGCTCGGCTCGCTCGGCGTCGAGGCTATGAAGGAGGCCGGTATCGAGCCGATCGCGCTCGTCGCCAAGCTGGCGCGGATCGGGACCAGCCTGCCCGTCGAGCCGGTGGCACGGATCGAGCCGCTGATCGAGAGCTTCGATTTTTCGACATTCGGGCGCGCGCCCGCCCGGTTCGACATGGAAGAGCTGGCCGGCCTCAACGCCCGGATCGTGCATCAGCTCGATTTCGTGGCTGTGGCGGACCGGTTGCCGCCCGGCATGGACGAGCAGGCCTGGCTTGCCATCCGGCCCAATCTCGCGAGCATCGGGGAAGCGGCGGATTGGTGGCACGTCGTCGAAGGTCCGGTGGAGCATCGGGCCGATGACGAGGACCGCGACTTCCTGAGGCAGGCCGGCGAGACAGCCGCGGCCCTGGACTGGCAGGACAAGCCGTGGGCGGCGCTCACCTCGGCGCTCAAGGCGGCAACCGGCCGAACCGGAAAGGCTTTGTTCCTGCCGCTGCGACGCGCCTTGACGGGCCGGGACAGCGGCCCTGAAATGGCACCTTTGCTCGTGCTGATCGGCAAGGAGCGGACGGTGGAGCGACTGGAAAAGGCGGCAAAGGCATGAAGATCAGACGTCTCTCTCCTCTCCTCCTGCTCGCCTCGCTGGGGGGCTGCGACGGCCAATATAAAGCGGAGGAGCCGAAACTGCCCGTGGCCCGATTGCCGGCACAGGTCTGCAACCAGGCGCAGGGCGGGCTCGAGAAGCTCAAGGAAAGCGGCGGCCTCACTTATAACGGGCAGGGCGAGGCTACCCTGGAGGAAGAAGCGTGGATGCGTCTTGACGAAGGCGCCCGCGAACAGCTCGTTCAGCTCGTCGCTTACGATGCCGCCTGCAAGGCGGCGGTGCCGCCGGCCGAGCAAAGCGCAACCGTGCGCAACGAGGCCGGACGCGTGCTGTCCCAGCGCGTGGTCGAGACCAGCGCGGACTTGTCGGGCCTGGTCCAGGAATGAATTCAAGAATGTGAGTAGCAGCCTCACAATGATATAGAATATCATTATTGATATGCTGTATCATCTCTTCTGCAGCTGGATCACCAGCGCGTGTCAAAAGGAGAGTCGCCCATGTCCCAAGGAAGGTCGCAAGGAGGGCCTCAAGGAGGCTTCTTAGAGCAGAGAACGAGCAGCCCCGGCAGCCTCACGATCGTGATCGCGCTTCATGCGGCCGGCATCGCCGGGCTGATGTTGTGGAAGACCGAATATGTGAAGACAAACGTGAAGCCGCTCATCGTTGATATGATCAAGCAAGCACCGCCGCCGCCTCCGGAAAAGTCGGTGACCCAGGTGAAGCCGGAAGTCAGGCAGAAAGCGGTCATCGATCAGGTTCCGCCGGTGATCCAAACTGAGCGCGCGACCGAGTTCACGCTCGAACGGGCGCCCGACATCAAGCCGGTCTTCGATCCGGGCCCAATTGGGGACGTGATCGCCGATCCCGCCCCCATCCCAGTGCCCGACCCGCCGAAGCCGGTTCCTGAGCCGGTGCGGAAGGAAGCGACGATGCTGGCGAGCAGTGAGCTCCAGCCGCCCTATCCGGCCTCGGAGCAGCGGGCGGAGAATGAGGGCAGTGTCACCGTCAGGATCCTGATCGGCACCGACGGCCGAGTGAAGTCGGTCGAGAAGGTACGTGGAGCAAGCGAGGCCTTTTTCCGGGCGACCGAGCAGCAGGCGCTGCGCCACTGGCGCTTCAGGCCGGCCACGGTCGACGGCCGGCCGGTGGAAAGCCGCAAGATCATGACGGTCCATTTCCGGCTGATGGCCTGAGGTTGGGACGGGGGCTGGCGCGGGCGCGGCGCCGGCCCTATCTTTTGAAGCATGGCTCTTCCCCGTCCCGCTTCCCCCCGCGTCCTCCTTGCGGACCTTCGCGCTTTCGCCCGGGAGCGCAGCCGCGTCCAATGGATCGCGGCCTTCGTCGCCGTGCTGATGCCGATCATCATCATCTGGGGCTTCATCAAGGACGGGAACACGAACATCGCCCCGGGCGAGCAGATCATCTACGCCGAGAGCTGGAGTGCGGACCGCTCGGACGCCCAGATCAAGATCGACCAAGCCAAGCGCCAGAAGCAGCGCGAGGCGGCGATGGCCGAGCGCCAGCGCCAGTTCAGGGAGCTCGGCCGCAGATTCGGCATGGATGAGGACTGATCCGCGCTGGTCGCGTCCGCTGCTGTTATATGTTGCTCTCCTCGCCAGCACGCTTCACTGAGCTCCTGGCACCCAGGCGCATGCGCGGCCTCGCACCTGCCTTCCTCTCTGCGGCCGTCGCTGCCTGTGGCGGCCCCGGCGCTCCCCCGCCGGCATCCTTTTCCGAGCAGCAGGCGCTCCTCCCTGAGCATCTAACTGAGCTCCCCCGCATCCTCCTCGATCTCCACAACCGCGAACGGACCGCCGTCGGAGCTCCGCCGCTCACGTGGGACGCGGGCCTCGCCGCCGCCGCAGCCGCATATGGGCCGACCCTTGCCGAGGGAACCGGCCTGGTCCATGCGGCCCCCAGCACGCGGAGGGGGCAGGGCGAGAACCTCTGGATGGGCACCCGCGACCGCTACGCCCTGGAGACCATGTTCGACGGCTGGGCCCGGGAGAAGAGGCTGCTTCGCCAAGGCATCTTCCCCGCCGTCAGCCGGACCGGCCGCTGGGAGGACGTGGCGCACTACACACAGATCGTCTGGCGCGGCACTTCGCGTGTCGGCTGCGCCGTCCATCGCGCCGCCGCCTGGGACTATCTCATTTGCCGCTATTCGCCGCCAGGAAACGTCGTCGGGCAGCGGATTCCATGAGCGGCTGTCGAATAGGCGGCGCGTCCGACGGGAGCCCTTCTCAGGGCGCTGAACCGGACGATTGTGCATCATGGTCCTGCTATCTCTGAAGCCGGCCGACACTCGGTGGCACCGCGGCGTGTGCTGCAGCCTTTCTCCCCGAAGCAGACGGGCAGCGGCGTCCGGACCGACCCCTGGCCGCAAAACCTCACATATGTATCTGCTTGCACGGCCGGAATGGTTTCATCGCAGCGGCTGCTACTTTAGTCGCGTTTCACGTGTTGCACTAAAACTCAGGGAAGAGTGTGGGATCTTACCAACGGGAGATCCGCACGATGAATCCTAACAAGGCACTGTGGGAAAAAGGGGACTTCACCAAAATCGCTGCGGCAATGCGTGGAAGCGGCGAGGAGTTGATCGACAGCCTCGGCGTCCAGCCGGGCATGGATGTGCTTGATCTCGGCTGCGGTGACGGCACCACCGCCTTGCCGGCGGCACAGCGAGGAGCAAACGTCCTCGGGGTGGACATCGCCGATAACCTGGTTGCTGCCGGGAATGCGCGGGCAGCCGCTGCCGGTTTGAACAATCTTCGTTTCCAACAAGGCGACGCGTCCGATCTGCGGGATCTTCCTAACGGTCGTTTTGACCTGGTGGTGAGCATCTTCGGTGCGATGTTTGCTCCCCGCCCATTCGACGTGGCTCGGGAGATGGTCCGCGTTACGCGGAAAGGCGGGCGCATCGTGATGGGCAACTGGATCCCGGGCGATCCGACGCTGATTGCTCAAGTCCTTAAAATCAGCGGCGCCTATACGCCGCCGCCGCCCGAAGGCTTCGTCAGCCCGGTGACTTGGGGCGTCGAGGACAACGTGCGCGAGCGCTTCGGCGCTGCAGGCGTGCCGCCGGAGAATATCGCCTTTGAACGTGCAATTTATTTCTTTCGCTATCCCGGTCCGCCATCCGAGCTGCTCCAGACGTTCAAGCGCTACTATGGGCCCACCATGAACGCTTTCGAGGCGGCATCGAAGGATGGTCGAGCCGAACAGCTTGAGGTGGAGCTGACGCAGCTATTCGAGCAGCATAACCGTGCCGGTCAAGAACGGACCGAAATCCCTGCGACGTATCTGAAGGTGGTGGTCACCAGGGGGTAGCGAATACTCGCTTTGGACGTTAGCTTCCGTTCAGGAGGAAGTTGGCGGCGGGCCCACTTTGAGTGAAACCCAGGTTGCGACACCCGAAGCGACAACTCTTTCGCCGCTGTAGATCGCGGTGCCTGAACAAGCGCGCGTGAATGCCTGCTTCGGGTGGAGAGCTGACTTTCGCTGCTCCTTCAACAGCTCCGTGGTCTAAATTAGCCGGTAACCCTTGATCCCAGCGGCTGGGTTGCGGGGCCGTGGATGACCTCGCCCGACAGCTCGAAGCGGGAGCCGTGGCACGGGCAGTCCCAGGTGCGGTCGGTGGCGTTCCAGCCGACGAGGCAGCCCATATGGGTGCAGACGGCGGAGACGGCGTGGACCAGCCCGGCTTCGTCCTTGAAAGCGGCGACATTCTCGCCGTCCACCTTCATGATCGCCGCGTGGCCGGGCTCGAGCTCGTCGTATGATTTGGGCTTCCGCGAGAGATAGCCGCTGACGAGGTGGGCGGCGACTTCGGCGTTCTCGACGACGAACTCCTTGGCGCCTGCGATCGGCTTCACCCGCGTCGCGTCAAACACGTCGACCCAGGGATTGTCGCGGCCGGTCGCGAGGTCGGCGATGATCGTCGCGGCGACGGTGCCATTCGAGATGCCCCAGGCGTCGAAGCCGGTGGCGACGAGGTATCCGTCGCCGGTGCTGGAGGACCAGCCGATGAAGGGGGCGCCATCCATCGGGGTGTAGTCCTCGTTGATCCAGCGATATTCGATAGGGCCGGCCTCGAAATTGTCGGTCAGCCAGCGTTCGATTTCCCTGATATATTCCTGCTCCTCGTCCGGATGGCCGGGCTTGAAGGCCGTGCCGGCGACGATGCCGTAGACCTGGCCGCTTTCGTGGCGGTGGGTGCGGATCGAATGGCCGGGCTTTTCGGCATTCTTGTACATGCCCGGCAGCACCCGGCCGATCGGCGCCGCGACCACCGGCTCGGCCTTGGGATAGGCCATGGAATAATACATTCCGACCTGGCCGAGCGGCAGGTGCGTCGCCATGACGACGTGGCGCGCCGTGACCGTGCCCTGGTCGGTGACGACCCGGCTCGGTTCCCAGTCGACCGCTCGGCTTCCCTCGAAGACATGGCTGCCCTCGCCGGGGATGGTGGCCGCAAGGCCGCCTACGTAGCGCACCGGGTGGAACTGCGCCTGATTGTCGAAGCAGATGGCGGCAAGGACGTCGAACGGAAGACCGATGTCGCCGCGCATCAGCCTCGCCGGAAGCCCGAGCCGCTGCGCCACTTCGACCTCCCGCTCGATCTGCGACACGTAACTTTCGTCGTTAGTGTAGGTGAAGGCCGGCATCGGCTCGATGTCGGCCGTTATGCCCCATTGACCAGCAAGCTCGGAGATGCGGCGGATGCCGGTCTCCTGCGCCTCCCCGTACAGGCGCGCACGATCCTCGCCGAACTTCTGGACGAGCGTCTGGTAGATGATGCCGTGCTGGGAGCTCATCTTAGCGGTGGATTTGCCGGTGACCTGCTGACCAACGCGCCGCGCCTCGATCACCGCCACGCGCTGCCCCATATCCTTCAGGAGCCGGGCCGTGGTGACTCCGACGATGCCGCCGCCGACGATTGCGACATCCACCTCGAGATCGCCCGAGAGCTGCGGGAATCGGGGAACGGCGGCGGTCTCGTTCCAATAAGTCCTGTTTTGCGGGAGCCCGGTCACGTCCGTCATTTCCATCTCCTTGCGGTCCTAAGCGAATAACAAGGAGAACAGCGGGGGCGACGGGCTGTTCCTGCAACTTCGGTGAACGTCCGCTGTGGGTGGAAAGCAGACGTTCAATTGAGCGCAGGCTCTTCCTCGGGCATGTGCAGATAGGCGCTGTCGAAGTCACCGGCCTGCGCCAGCTTCCTCCAGTCTCCGACTGTGATCGAGCGGCTACTCCTGCGGGCGGTTAAATTCTGAGCTTCAAGGACCTTAAGCGTCCGGTTGACGTGCACAGGCGTCAAGCCGGTGCAGTCGGCGATCTGCTCCTGCGTCATCGGCAGTTCGTAGTCAGTCTCCTCTCCCAAGCCCGCCACCTTCAGCCTTAGCGAGAACTCGCAAAGAAGATGGGCGATGCGAGTGAGCGCATCTCGGCGACCAATGTTGGCAATCCATTCCCGAAAGATCGAAGCATCGACAAGTGTGTCATGCCCCGGGACACGGCCTTGCTTGGCCAACTCGGCTTGCTCATTTTTAAGGTACATGGAACCAATTCCCCTGCGAAGACCTGACAAATGGCGATCCCGTCGGAGGAGTGAGATGCGCGCAGAGAGCGATATCCTCGGACCCGCCGCTGAGCGGCCGAAGCAGCACCGTGGCCGCTATCTTCTGCCGCTCGCCTGTGCTCTTCTAGGCGCGTGCACGAACCCAGCGCCTCAATTGAGCACGGCGCGGGCACGAGGCGGCCAGTGCTTCCTTCCCTCGCAGGTCAACGGCTTCAACGCGCACGATCGGGACACGGTCTTCGTCACCCTCGGGGTGCGAACCGTTTACGAGCTGGAGATACTCGGCACCTGCCCGGATATCGACTGGTCCCAGCGAATTGGCATCCGCTCAAGGGGCGGCAGTTCCTGGGTCTGCCATGGCTATGACGCAGAGCTCCTCGTTCCCGGTCCCACCGGTATCGATCGGTGCCCGGTGACTGCAATCCGCCGCCTCAGCGAGGAGGAAGTGCGCGCTTACCGCCAGAGCCGAGGCAGATGAGGGGGGCTGCCGCACGGGTCGCTCGAGAAGCTCGTGCGGAAGCTGAAAGAGAACCCCGCTCTCCCGGAACTGCTAAGGTAGCTGCCTCGTGTGGACGGCTCTGCTTCTTGATTGAGAGCTAGTGCCGCTCCCGCTTCGCCTGCTGGCGCATTTGCGTCTCGGTCAATTTCTACTTGCCTTCACGGCAACGGCTTCAATCCCGGCGTCGGTTCCTCAAGCCCAGCAGGCCGAGCAAACCGAGCAGACCAAGCAAGCCCCAGTCGAAGTCGTTGTCCACTTCGTCCCCGATGCGCTGTTGAGTTTCCGTGGCGACGTTAGGATCGTTGGCGGAGGCTTGTGACAGTGACGTATCGATGCCTGTGGAGTTGTCGAGCGTCGGCACGGCGTTGGGACTGGCCACGCCACTTGACGAGTCGACGCCTGGTGCTCCCTGCGGCGCACCCGGATTGCCAAGGCCGCCGGTCACGGTGTTGCCTCCAGCAGTACCGCTGACCCCGGTGATCGAGGTGTTCGTCCCTTCTCCCATTGGTCCCGTTCCACTCGTGCCGGAGCCACCGGCCCCCT
>JALYGI010000283.1 GCA_030777185.1 Pseudomonadota bacterium | reverse complement strand
TGGTGGTGGCGGCAATCACCACCTTCAGCGCCATCAGCCTGCCCGGCCAGGTCAGCTTCGTCCTCAATATTGCTCCGATCGCGCTGGTGATGGGCGTGCCGATCGAGCCGCTCGCCCTGCTGATCGCCGTCGAGACGATCCCCGACCTGTTTCGCACTGTCGGCAACGTTACCATGGACGTCGCCGTCACGGCGACCGCTGCGCGCCGCAGCGGGTTCGTTGCCGAGGAGGCGATCTCGCAGGAGGATCGGTTGCTCCAGCAGGACCTCCGCTAGGGAACCCGTAAGGGCCGCGCTTGTTGATCGGCGACGACAAGCGGAGAAGGACCATCGGCGTCAGTGAAAAGATAAAGGGACAGCGTGGTCCGACCGTTCCCCCGCCTCAGCCGGAAAGCCTCAACACCACGCTCACCCGCAACATCGAGGCGTTGCAGGAGCGGCGGAAATCGGAGAGCGCGTCGGCTTCGATCCAGGACAAGATCGCCGATGCGATCACCCGCTTCACCGGCAGTCTCAAATTCGTCTTCCTTCACCTCGCGCTGTTCGGCTTCTGGATCGTGGCGAATCTCGGCTGGGTCCCCGGCGTGCGCCAGTGGGACGAATCCTTTGTGGTGCTGGCAATGATCGCCTCCGTGGAGGCCATCTTCCTCTCCACTTTCGTTCTGATCAGCCAGAATCGGATGGCCGCGCTTGCCGAAAAACGTGCCGAACTCGATCTCCAGATCAGCCTGCTGGCGGAGCATGAGGTCACCAAGCTCGTCGCGATGGTGGCTGCAATCGCGGATCACCTCAACATTCCGCACGATGCCGCCGGTGAGATCGAGGAGCTGAAGCGAAACGTCGCGCCGGAAGCCGTGCTGGACGCGATCGACTCCTCGGAAACCTGAGGCCTCTAGCTCCGCAGCAGAGCCGCCAGCGAGACCGACGGAGCGTGCCACCAGGTGACGCCCAGCCAAAGGGCGAAGCCGCCGGCGAGCGGAACCCAGCCCGGCGCGGCGGATCGCAACCTTACCTTTCTTGCCAGTAGCGCGCCGAACGGCACGAACGAGGTGCGCTGCATCCAGCCGCGCCAGCTCTCGCCCATCACCGACAGCTTCTTGCGGTCCTGACCGATCGAGCCGGCGAAGGCGAGGATCAGCATGCCGAGCGCGACGATCAGGTTGCGCGGGCTTCCCCACACCGAGATGTGCACCAGCGCCCACAGGATGATGCTCCAATTCATCGGGTGGCGGGTGATCGCAAACACTCCGGTCGCAGGCCGAACCGCCTGCCTCTCCGCCCCAGGGTGCGGGAATGCCGGGTTCCGCACGAACGATCCGACAAGAAGAATGCTCGCGAACAGCAGGATCCCCGATGCGATCGGCCACCACCAGTCGGGCGCAACCCACAGCGGCAACGAGTTCCTGACAGCCCGGTACGCCAGGATCATCCATCCCAGGGCAAGGAAGGAAACGGCCGAGTAGACGATCAGGAAATAGCGTTCGCCCAGATTCTGGACGAGCCGCAGCCGCAGCGGATGCGACATCGCCAGGTGCGAGGCGACAAAGACGATCGTCGCCAGCGCAAGGCTGGCGAGCGAGATCACCGTTCGTAAGCTTTCGGCATTCCTTGCTCACCGGGCCTTAAGTAGCGGTCCCGGAGCTTCGTCTGGCGGGTGTCGAGCGGCTGCTGGACGCCGTCGATCATCACCATCTGCGGCACCGACAGCGTATCGAGCGGATCGCCGTCCCAGACCACCACGTCCGCCCTGCGGCCGGGCCGGAGCGATCCGATCTCGCCGCCGAGCCCGAGCACCTCGGCCGGGCGCGACGTGATCGCGGCCAGCGCCTCACCCCAGCTGAGGCCGGAGGCGCCGGGCACCTTTGTCAGAGCAACCAAATTCCCGGCATTCTGGCGCGTCACCCGCACCATCCGGGTTTCATCTTCGTTGATCGTCCCCATCGCAACACTGATGCCGGCAGCGCGCATGCGCCCGAAATTAGACTGCGTCGCCGCCAGCTGTTCGAAGGAAGCCGGCAGATCGACAAGCGCGTTGGCGATCACGGGCACGCCGGACGCGCGGATCTGCTCCGCCACCGTCCATCCCTCAGTCGCGCCGACCAGCACCATGCGCAGGTTGGGGAATTCGCGCCTGAGCCCCAGCACCTGGAGGATATCGCTCGCCCGTTCGACATGAACGAGGAGCAGCTGCCGCCCGGTGAGCACCGGCACCAGAGCCGCCGCGTCGAAGCGGGTGAGAAGCACGTCCTGCGGCCTGTTCACATCCGATCCGAGCAGCGGGCTGTTCGGATCCGGCACCTCCTCCAGCGGGAATTCGCGCTGGTCGGAAGCCCGCGGCAGGCGCTGGCTATCGGTCCCGCCCGAAATCCCTTGCCGGCGGCCGACGTCCCGCGCCTCGCGAAGTGCATTGCGGAACAGGGCAAAGGTCGCCGCACGGCTGCCGCCCGCTTCGCTGGCGCCGGTCTCGCCGAACTCCACGAACTGAAAGGCTCGCGCCCAGGTGATCGGCTGCATGTCGGCACCGAGGTCGATGACCGCGCCCTGGCCGGCGAAGATGCTGCGCGCCGTCGCCGGAGCGACCACGGCGCGGGTCACACCGGCCGCCCGGCTGATCGAAATAGCTGCCGCGCGAGGGTTGATCGCCGGCGCCACATCAATGGCGGCGCTGAAGGGCGAATTGTTCGCCCGAACGTCGTTTGCGGCGTCGACGGCATCCACCTCGGCGAGTCCGACGCGAGAGAAACCGGCGAAGATGCCAGGGGTCACCCACTTGCCCGTGGCATCGACGGTTTGTGCGCCGGCAGGAACCGCAACACCTCTGCCTGCGGCAACGATACGGCCGTTGCGGATGACGACGGTGCCGCCTTCGATTGGATCGGACCCATCGCCGAGCGCCACCGTCCCGCCGGTGATCGCCACCGTCTGCGCCGGCGCCGCGCTGGTCATCAGCGCGAGAAGAAGCGCGCCCGCTCCGGTTGCGAGTGTCTTCCTCATTTCACGTCCCCTTCGCCGGGTTGCCCAAGCTCGAAATCGGTCACCGGCCGCCGTCTCGGATCATTGGCATCGTACATGAGAGCGCCGTCGATCCAGACCATTTGCGGGCGCGTGTAGACGCTCAGGGGATTGCCGTTCCAAAGTACCAGGTCCGCCATCTTGCCGGGACGGAGGCTGCCTGTACGGTCGCCGATGCCGAGCGCCTTAGCGGGATTGTAGCTGACCCAGGTCCAGGCCACCTCGTCCGTAATGTTGAGTCCGGCACGACGGCCGTAGGTGAGCGCCTTCGAGGCTTCCTGGTTCAGCCGCTGGATGCCGTTCGGATCGTCCGAGTGGACGATCGCGCAGGCGCCGGCATTGTGGACGAGCGGGATATTTTCGTTGATCCCGTCATAGGCTTCCATCTTGAAGCCCCACCAATCGGCCCAAAGCGCCCCGCACACCCCGTTTTCGCGCAGCAGGTCCGCGATTTTGTAGGCTTCCGCCCCATGGTGGAAGGCCGCGACCTTGTAGCCGAACTCCTTGGCCATATCGAGGATGTTGGCCATCTCGTCGGCACGGTAGCAGTGGTTCTGCACCAGGATCTCGCCGGCGAGCACGCCGCGTAGCGTGTCCATTGCGAGGTCCCGATCGGGCATTTCGCCGCCATCGCGCTCATATCTGTCCCATTTGCGCCTGTAGGCCTGCGCCCGTGCCCAGGTCTGCCGCATCAGCGCGACGTTCGCCATGCGGCTCGCCGGCATCTGGTTGCGCCCGCCATAGACGCGCTTCGGATTCTCGCCGCAGGCCATTTTGAGCGTGTAGGGCGCTCCCGGAAACTTCATCTGCTGCATCGTGCGGCCCGGCACGTTCTTCAGCGTCACGCCGCGCCCGCCGAACAGGTTTGCCGAGCCGGGCAGAACATGGAGGCTGGTGACGCCGCCATTGGCGAGCGCGCGAGTGAAGCCGGGATCCTGCGGCCAAACGCTATGCTCGGCCCACACCTCGGGCCGCACCGGGCCCGTGACTTCGTTGCCGTCCGAATGCGCCTCCACCGCAGGCGAGGGGTAATCGCCAAGGTGGCTGTGGATGTCGATGATACCGGGCGTCACCCATTTGCCGCGGCCGTCGATCACGGTGGCGCCCGCCGGCGCTTCCACCGTCTGGCCAAGCGCGACGATGCGGCCTTCGGCGAACAGAACGGAGCCGTTCTCGATCCGGCCCCCCTCCCCGTCATAGATGGTGACGTTCTGCACCAAGGTCGGCACCCCGCCATAGGCGCGGTAGGTCGAGGGGAATGGGTCGCGCGAATAAGCTTGCGGCGGCGCCTTGGATGCCTTCGACTCGGCGGATTTCGGGCGGTCCGCTGTTGCGCAGGCGGACAGGACGGAGATGCCCAGCAGGGCGGCGATGGCCAGTCGTGACATTAGCGGCGGGGTCCCTCTCCGGGCTTGAATTCGGGATCGGTATTGATCCCGGGTGCGATCGGCTCGGCCAGTTCGGAATAGCCGGCCATGACCTGGGTGTCGTGAATGTTGGCCTGCGTGTCATCCGCAAGCCTGTCGAGGTGCATCAGCTTCTTTACCAGCGGTGAGACGAGGATGACTGCGACGCCGAAGCCGATCGCCACCCAGCCGACGGTCGTATAGACGTCGAGCACGGTGTCCTTGCCGGCAGCTTCTCCGTCCAATCCTTCCGCGCCGGTTGCCGCGGCGATCAGGCCCGCAGCGAAATTGCCGGTGGCCGAGGCAAAGAACCAGGTGCCCATGATCAGAGAGGCCATGTGCGCCGGCGCGAGCCGGTTCATCGCCGACAGACCGACCGGCGACAGGCAAAGCTCACCGGTCGTATGAAGGAGATAGATCAGGAAGATGAAGATGACCGGCGTCAGATCTTCCATCCCCGCCGCCTGGCTGCCCCAGACGAGCACGAGGAAGCCGAGCCCGAGCTGAAGCATTGCGAGCCCGAACTTGGCGGGTGCCGAGGGCTCCAGCCCCGCACGGCCGAGCTTCGTCCACAGCATGGCGAAAAGCGGCGCCAGCAGCACGATGTAGATCGCGTTGATCGACTGGAACATCGCCGCCGGCACGCCGGCGCGGTCGACATGGCGGTCGGTGAAGAGGTTGAGCGACGAACCAGCCTGCTCGAACAATGCCCAGAACAGGATGGAGCCGAGGATCAGGAACATGGCCGCGAAGATGCGGTCGCGATCGTCGCGCGACAGCTTCCTCACGGCAGTCGTCAGCACGTAGCCGACGAGGATGATGCCGGCGACGAGGAGCAGCCAGCCCACGACTTCCTGATACTGGATGAGCTGCCAGATGCCGATAACCGCGGCGATGCCGACCAGGTAGAGCAGCCATTCGAACCGAATTCCGGCAACTTTGCTGCGCAGGCGCGCCGGATCGGGCGCCTCGCCGCGCCCCAACAGCAAGGGTTTGCCCCAGACGAAGACGGCGAGGCCGAGCAGCATGCCGACGCCGGCAGCCCCGAAGCCATAGGACCAGCCGTAGGTCTGGCCGAGATAGCCGCAGAGCAGGGAGCCCATCGCCGCGCCGAGGTTAATGCCCATGTAGAAGATGGTGTAGGCGCCGTCGCGGCGGACGTCGGTGCGCGGGTAGAGCTGGCCGACGATCACCGAAATGTTCGCCTTGAGGAAGCCCGAGCCGACGATGATGAAGGACAAGGCGAGCCAGAAGATGTTGATCGCGCTCGAATTTTGCCCTCCCGAACCCTCGAAGCCCATCATGAAGTGGCCGAAGGTGAGCAGGACCGCCCCGTAGAGCACCGCCTTTCGCTGCCCCAAATAGCGGTCGGCGAGATAGCCGCCGAGAACGGGCGTGATGTAGACCAAAGCCGTATAGGCGCCGTAGATCACCCCCGAGCGCTCGTCCGAGAACAGCCAGTGCTGCGTCAGGTAGAAAATGAGCAGCGCCCGCATGCCGTAATAGGAGAAGCGCTCCCACATCTCGGCGAAGAACAAGACGTAAAGGCCGCGCGGGTGACCAAGGATGGTCTTCCCTTGCTCAGCCGCGAAACGATCGGGGGAGGTGGTGGCCATAGGCTCGCTACTCCATACATTTGCGGGCCTGCTCTGCCGGCGGCCCTTGAATGGGCCGAGACACTAGCGTCCAAAACCGGCTTGTGAAGCCGGATTGTTGCAACATCACCTTGGTGCTAGCGGCTGGTCGGCCATGCTCAACGACCGGTCCACAACGCTGTCCCTCCTCAAGACGCGCCGTTCCGGGCGACCCCGCGACATGATCGAGCCTGGACCGGACGCGGACCAGCTTCGCCAGATCCTCGAGGTCGCGATCCGTGTTCCCGACCACGGCAAGCTCGCGCCCTGGCGATTCGTCCACGTTCCCCGTGACAAGCGTTTGGCGCTTGCGGATGTGCTCCACCGCGCGTTCCGGTTTGAAAATCCGCAGCCAAGCCGCGCCGAGATCGAAGCGGTGGACCGGCTGGCGCATCAGGCGCCGACGCTCGTCGTCGCCCTTTCGAGCCCGGTCGAAGAGACCAAGATCCCGGTTTGGGAGCAGGAGCTGTCTTGCGGTGCGGCCTGCATGAACCTGCTCATAGCGGCGCACGCTTTGGGTTTCGTAGGCGGGTGGATCACCGGCTGGGCCTGCTATTCGGAGGAAGTCCGCCGCGCCTTTGCACGCGAGAGCGAGCGGGTCGCGGGCTTCATCTACATCGGCACCCCGGGCCACCCGCTCGAGGAACGGCAGCGGCCGGCCTATAGCTTTGCCGTGTCGGAATGGTCGCCCGCCAGCTGAACGGCAGATGAACGAAAACACTTGACGTGGACGGTGTGTTAGACCACTATGGCGCTGATGATGAATGACGATCGTCCAGTTTATTTGAAGCTTCGCGACCTGATCGCGGCCATGATCCTCGACGGCAAGGTTCGCGATGGTGATGCGCTTCCCTCGGTCCGCAGTCTTGCCGCCGAATATGGCGCCAACCCGCTGACCGTGGCCAAAGCCTATCAGACCTTCCAGGATGAGGGTCTGGTGGTGGTGAAACGCGGCGTCGGAATGTTCGTGGCCGACGGCGCCACCGCCCGGCTGCGTGCCAGCGCGCGCAAGGAATTCCTGGAGCAGAGCTGGCCCGCCATCACCGCCCACATCCGCCGCCTCGACCTCGACGTGACCGACCTAGTAGATCGCGCACTGACCTGAGGCCTGCGTGCAATTGCAGCAACGGTGAAATCCCGCCCACCACCCGGCACGATTGCGTTCCTCCCAAGCAAAGCAAAGCCCGCGGCTGAAGGGTGAGGGCTGCTATTGGATTGTGAGAACCCAATCGTCGAGTTCAGCGAGGCTCGACAATTCCTTGTAGCGCGGGTGCCCGGCTGGAGCCTCGGCCGCTTCGTGGGCCCAGACCAGCTCAAAGGGGACAAAGGCAGCCCAGGCGCCTG
>JALYGI010000282.1 GCA_030777185.1 Pseudomonadota bacterium | reverse complement strand
CAGCGCGACGGAGAGATCCGCCGATCGCGATCGACACCCGGCCGAGAGGTCTTCGCTCGTACCAGATCCGATCCATCACGCTGTGATTGGCCGCGGCGCAGCTGTCGCACCAGCTTATGTCGAACCGACGCAGTGCGGCGAGAAACTCGCGCTCCAGCAAGAACCCGGGTGAGAACCGCGCATAGTCTTCGTCGAATGCGGTCTTGAAACCGAATGCGCCCGGCGGCGTAAGAAAGGTCGAAAGCATCGCGATCGGCCTGCCGTCCAGCCGGAGAGACAAGCGGACAAGTCGCTCCCGCTTTCCCGCGCCGATCAGACTTTCGCGGAACAAGGCTTCGGTTGCCGCGTCGCAGGCCAGGGCCGAACCGGCATCTCCCTTCCAGCCGGCCGCCTCCAGCGCCAGAAATTCGTCGATCCAGCGCACGAGACCTTCGGATCCGCTTTCCCAAACGAAATCGACTTCGCCAAGCTCGCTGAGCCGGCGGAACCGGCGGTTCAAATCCTTGCGCTTCCTGGCGGGCAGCGATTTCGCGAGATAGGCTTCGGCATCCAGATCGGATGACAGCAGCGCTCGCTCCTTGCGCTCGACGACGCCCCAGGGGCGCCCGTCCGCGGTAAGAACCGACTCCAGGCCAGCATAAACGGGTCCGTCGAGCGAGATTTCCGTCAAGTGCAGGAAAAGCGACAGTTCCGGATTTGCGTCCGCCCATTCGAGAACGGCTCGCCAGAAATGAACCTCTGCCCCCCGCGCGACCAGGGGCGTGCCGAAGAAGATGTTCGGATGACGCCAATTGCCGATGTGAGGGAGCGGCCATCCCCCATAATGAGTTTGCCGGACGATCGGCATCAGGCCGCACAGCACTCCCCTCTGTGTGAAGCACAGGATCGAAATGTTGCCCCCGCTATCGAAACTTTCCAGCGAAGGAAGCAGGTACCAGCTTTCGAAGAAGGGATTGGGCTCGGCTGCGCACAGCGCCAATTCGTCCCACGCTTCCTTTTGTTCGATCACCCGCCGCCAGGACGCACAAACCAGTTCATCTCCAGGAAGCGACGCGGCAGGCAATGCTCCACTCACCCTTGGCCTGCCTTGTGTCGTAGCCGACATGAATGCGCCCCCAGTGCAACTCCAGCAGGCGCAGCTACCAATCTAATCTCACGATTCGCTTAATGGGGCGGTGTCACCTGCTGAAGCCACCAGCCGTGAGCCGTTCGAGCGCGCCTGTGGCTCGCTGGAGGCGATCGCTGTCAGCGCTCAAGCAGCCATAGAGGTCTCCTGGCCCAGCCTCAGACGCTCACATTTGCTAGCTTTAGGTCTGCGTTCAGCCGTCGAGCGCGGCGTCTCCACCGACGCGTGCTGCCATACGGCCAAGCCACACCAAGACCACTATAGCGATCACGGTCGCGAGAATCGCATATGTGTAAAGACCCGCCAGATCGTCCCCTAGGCCGAGCATGGCCAAAGTGGCCTTGATGGCTTCGTTCCAGGCGAGCGCCGCCACCAAGCCGAGGGAGGCCGACGCAAGAGCGATCATGGTTTGAATGAAGACGCGCGGGTCCATGCGATTTCTCCTCAGGAAGGTGTCGATCACCTACCATGCCAGCCGTGAACGCTCATAGATACGGGCTTCATGGGGATCCGCTTTGCTTCCGCTGACCGAAGATGATCGTGGGCCCCCTTTGCCCTGTTCATAGCGATTGACGGTCCGAGGTCGTCCACAAGCCGATGTCCGCTTTCCACCCATTGCGGAGGTTCGATCAACGTCTGCTTTTGGGCCCCGCCCCTGCCGTGCTAACCGCAGAGGCGCTCCTGAAGGAAGGCGATCACCCGCTCGACGGCCTCGCGGGTCGGCTCACCCTCGCGGTCGATAAGTCCGATGGTGAGGACGCTGTGCGGTGGTTCGGGATGGGGTTTGGCCGCTCGTCCGGGCACCTCTATCGCCTCGAAGCCTTCCCCCAATTCGCGCCGCAGCCTCTGAAAGCGGGCCGCGCGGCAGAACAGTACATCGCTGGTGAAGCGGACGCCAAGCACTCTCATCCCTTCTTCACGGATACGGCGCCGCGCATTCTCCAGCGTCTCGGGAGTGACATGAAGCGCGGCCGCCTTCCGGCCAGTGACCGGCAGTGGGAACGAAGGATGGGCAAGGACCGGAGCGACCACGACCGGGTCAAGCGTCATCGTCAGGGCGAAGTTTCCGGTGACGCACATCCCGACAGCGCCCACACCTCGGCCCCCGATCTCCTGGTGAGCGTGGCGAGCGAGTGCGCGCAGCCAATCAGCGATCGGACTGGATCGGTTTTCGGCAAGCACGTGCCATTCGCGACTGATGCACAGCTTCGCCAGCTCGCGCAGCCGGCTGAACTCATTCGTTGAGTGTCCAACCACGCCGAACAGGTGCGGCATGAACACCGT
>JALYGI010000281.1 GCA_030777185.1 Pseudomonadota bacterium | reverse complement strand
CAGGCCTGGCGAACCTCCTCGAGCTGGGCTTGCAGCGTCGGGACCTGCTTCGCCCGCTCCTCGGCGACGGCGAGATCGGCGATGGCGCGGCGAAAATCGTCGAGCCGCTCGTCCCGCTCCTTGCGGAAGGCGGCGGCCGGGCGGTTGCCGAGATACCAGCCGAGCGCAATTCCGAACGGCACCAGCAGGATTAGAATCAGGATGAGCGGGTCCACGAATCCCCCTTGGAACAGAGCGCGAACCTAGAGCAGCCCCGGCCGCGGCTCAAGAGCCTCCGGAACCGCACGCACAGAAAGTCCGTTGGCTAGGGAGAGAAGCTGCGGAGACGCCTTCATGTCGATCGACAAGATGATCGCCGCGCATCCCGATGTTGCGGGCACGCCGAACGAGCCGCTCGCGCTGGCGGTCCGCCATGCCATGTTCTGCGCGGCGATCTGCACGAGCTGCGCCGATGCCTGCCTCGCCGAAAAGCATGTCGAGCGGATGCGGCAGTGCATCCGCGCCTGCCTCGACTGCGCCGATATCTGCGAGGCAGCCTATAAAGTGGCGTCGCGCCGGACGGGGAGCAATGAGATCGTGCCTGAGGAGATGCTGCAGCTTTGCATCACCGCCTGCGACATTTGCGCCGAAGAATGCGCGCGGCACGATCATGAGCATTGCCGGCTCTGTGCGGAGATGTGCCGGGAAACGGCAAGGGACTGCCGCGCCGCGATCGACGCTATGTAGCAGCCTTCTAAAGGATCGCGGCCTTGTCGCGTTCCTTGCGCGCCTTGACCACCTTCTTGACGACCATGTCGCGCTTCAGGCGCGAGAGATAGTCGATGAAAAGAACGCCGTTCAAATGGTCGACCTCGTGCTGGAGGCAGACCGACATGAGACCATCGAACTCGGCTTCCCGAGTTTGTCCGCTTTCATCGATCCAGCGCGCCCGGACGATGTCGGGACGCTCGATCTCGGCATATTGATCCGGGATGGAGAGGCAGCCCTCATTGTAGGTCTTCCGCCTGTCCGAGCGGTGGAGGATCTCCGGATTGATGAACACATGGGGCTTGCGCACCGGCTCGCCCTCCGCTTCCTCGGGTTCCTGGAGGTCGATCACGAGGAGACGGCGCGGCACGGCGATCTGAATCGCGGCAAGCCCGATGCCGGGCGCTTCGTACATGGTTTCAAACATGTCAGCGATGAGACGGCTGATGTCGTCGCTGATCGATTCCACGGGCGCCGACTGGGCGCGCAGCAGCGGATCGGGAACCTCGATGATCGGCAGGAGAGACATGGAGGCGAGCTAGGCAGGCGGCGATTTCACGTCAAGGACGTAGGCACGCCGCCGCGCTCCGATCGAGAAACCTCTATTCGAGAATGGAGTCAGCTTGCCGTCTGCCGGGCACGCTCCGCTTCGGCGGCAAGGAAGCCGGGCTCGCGTTCCGGCACCATCCAGCGGCTCTCATAAATCTCGACACGCTCGAAGATGGCGTCTCTGAAGTAGGGATCGCCGGCCAGATAGCGGTTGAGCGCGGCCCGATCCTGGACGTCGAAGATGAAGACGCTGCCGATCATCCGCCCGCCTTCGATGAGCGGGCCGGCATAAATAATGAGCTCCTGGCGGCCGGAGACATAATCGAGATGCGCCGCCCTCGCCTTCAGCCGCAACTCGCCGTCCCCCTTGTCCTTGCCGATGACGACGAACTGCATTGTTCATCTCCTTTGACGGGGTGCTGGTACCTTTCCCCACAGACCTCGCCGGCGGTCCGGGCCCCAAGACCTCGATCGGATCAGGCTGAATCAGCCTGATCCGTGAATCAAGGTCTTAGCTATATGCGAGGGCCTGATTCACGCCTTCGGCGGAAGCGCATAGCGGTTCCACCTCAACCGATCAGGCCCGAGATGATGGACTGTTCCGCGAAGCAGGAATAGAGGGAGCCATCACTCTTTAGGGATCGTTAAGAACGCGATGATCATGAGCCCGCGACAGGTGCTGGTTGGCCTCTTCGCCGTGTTGCTGACGGGCGGCACGGCCGCTGCGCAGACGCAGGACACGAACACGATCACCACCAATTCCGTGGGGATCCCGCAGCTGCGGGACTTTGAACTGCCCGGGACCAGGGTCACACCGCCCGCTCCGCAACCGGAGGCCACGACACCTCCTGTGACCATCACGGCTCCGCCGGCCCCGCCGCCGCCACGCGCAACTCCAGAGACGGGAACCCTGAGTCCGGTTCCGGGAGCCGGCACTCCCGCGTCGCGCCGAACGCCACGTGCCACCACCCCCTTTGTCCAGCAGAATCGCAGGATCGGGGCGCCTGCTGCAACGCCTGCGCCGCCAGTGGTTGCCCCCGCGGCGTCCGCGGAAACCGCAGCGCCTGCGCCCCAAAGCTTGGGAGAAGCACCTCCTGTTCAGGCACCGGCGGCAGAGTCGCCGCCACAAGCGGCTCCCGCGCCCGCAGCTTCCGGGCGCGACATTCCCTGGCTTTATATCGGCCTTGCTGCCCTTGCAGCATCGGTGGCGCTGCTCGTCTTCTTGAAAGTGCGGAAACGGTCGGAGGCGGACGAGGAGCGCGAACATTTGTACGAAGCAGCCGAACCGACCGCCGAACCGCGGCCGGAGCCGGTTGCAGCAAGCGCGCCTGAGCCGGCTCCGGCTGCGGCAGCCGTTCCTGTGATCGAGCCGCCCAGGGCGCCGGCGAACGATTTTATCGGCATTCAGATGCGGCCTTGGATCGAGCTGGAGTTCAAGCCGGCGCGGGCAGCGGCGACGCCGACCGAAGCCAACGTGGAATTCGAGCTGACTGTGCGGAACACCGGCACAGCCCCGGCGAGGAATGTCCGGATCGAAGTCCGCATGTTCAATGCCGGGCACGGCCAGGAGCAGGAGATCGAGGCCTTTTACGGTGAGCCGATCCGGGAGCGCACGCCCCCTGCCTTGGACGCGCTTCCAGCCAAGGGCGAGGTGCAGCTCACGAGCGCGGTGGCGATGCCGAACGAGAATGTCAGGGAGCTGACCGTCCAGGGTCGTCGGCTGTTCATCCCGACCGTCGCCTTCAACGTGGTTTACGATTGGGGCAACGGTAAGTCGGGACAGACCTCGGCAAGCTATATCGTTGGCCGTGAAGCCGAGACGCCGGCCGAGAAGATGGGCGCGTTCAGGCTAGACCTCGGCCCGCGCCTTTACCGCTCCGTCGGTCAGCGTCCGATGCGTCTGGCCCGGACGGTGTAACCGGACGGTGTCGGTCAGAAGATGATCGCGCCGAGGATGAAGGCCACGAACGCAATGGTCCAGTCCCGCTGCTGCATGTTCTTGAGGAAGTCCATCAGCTGCTCCTAGGGCGAGGTCGTTACAGGCTGAAACGGTTTGTAACACGGATCGTGGCTCTTACTACGGGCCATAAGCCTGTCCACGCCCGATCAAGGTCTAGCATGCGGTACGACGCCGCGACTATGGGGAGCGGGCTTATTGTCTTCCAGCGGAGTGCTCTATGCCAGATGAACCTACTTATCCCGAGGAAGCGGCCGTCGGTGCCGAAGCGGCCAAGCAGTCGGCGGCGGATGCCGCAGCCGAGGAAAATGCGGCGGAATCGGCCACCGGCAAGCGCAAGCAATATGTGAAGGCGGGCGTGGCGGTCGGAATCGGCTCGGCGGCGATTGTGGCGGCCCTCCTCTATGCAAACCGCGGCAAGCGTGGGGGCGACAAAGGAAACGGCTAGAGCTTGGGTTAAGCTCTCGATTTTGGTCTAAGCCGGAACAAGGCTCGGATAGGCTGGTTGGCCTGGTCGACGCTTTTTCAGGAGCCGATGATGCCGACCGAGACTCCCGAACCTCCTTTCCCCGATCAGCCGCAGGCCATGCCCGGGACGACCGATGCCATGACGCCGCGCCCGGATCATGGCGAGGAGAGCTACAAGGGATCGGCCCGGCTTCGGCACAAGAAGGCTTTGATCACCGGCGGCGACAGCGGCATCGGCCGCGCTGTCGCCATCGCTTTTGCCCGTGAGGGGGCAGATGTGGCGATCAGCTACCTGTGCGAGCACAAGGACGCGGAAGACACGGCACGATGGGTGAGGGAGGCTGGGCAGAAGGCGGTCCTTTTGCCGGGCGACATTTCAAGCGCCGAACATTGCCGAACCATCGTGGCCAGGGCGGTGGAGGAGTTTGGCAGGATCGACGTCCTCGTCAACAATGCCGCTCATCAAGACACGTTCAACGACATTGGTGAGATCAGCGACGAGGAGTGGCAGCAGACCTTCGCGACAAACATCCACGCCATGTTCTACATCACCAAGGCTGCGGTGCC
>JALYGI010000280.1 GCA_030777185.1 Pseudomonadota bacterium | reverse complement strand
ACACCGCGATCGGCATAGGCGGAAAGCGCTTCATCCATCGCTGCTTCATAGGCCTGGTTTGCGGCGCTCGCCGCTATGAAGACTTCCTCGACCGGGAGGCCGATCGATGCTGCCTGGCGGTGGAGCAGCTCTCGCCGGACTCCGTGCATGCTCACCCGATCGTAATCGCGCGTGACGGTGGTCAGGAGCCCCACGACTTCATGCTCCTCGGAACTGCGAAGCGCATGCAAGGCCATGCAGCTATCCTTGCCGCCGCTCCAGGACATGAGCACAGGCGTCACTCCTGCGCGGCGCTCGGTCATAGCGAGATCACTCGCCGATGCGGACACGTATGCCCGCTGATACCGTCCTGCCGAGCGTCGCAAAGCCGATGACGTCCTGATAATCCGCATCAAACAGATTCGACACCCGTCCAAACGCCTCGACCGCGTCAGTCAGCCGGTAGGCGGCCCTGGCATTCACCAGCACGTAATCGTCAAGCGTCACGCGCCTGGCGGGAAAAGTGTCGAAGTCGAGATCGGTCCGCTCACCGACATAATCAATTGAAGTGCCGCCGCTGACGCGCCCGAATTGGCCGGAGAGGCCGGCCGAGCCGCTGTGCCGGGGACGCCTGACCTCGCGCAGCGCGGTGCCGTCCCGCACCTGCTGCTCATCGGCGTCAAGATAGCCGTAATTAGCCCAGAGCATCAAGTTCGACAGAGGGCGCCATTCCGTCTCGACCTCGATTCCTTCCCGCCGGCTCTTCCCTGCCGCATTGGCAACGCCGGACAGGAAGGTCACTCGGTCGAACGTGCTGACGATTTCATCCGTCAGTCGCTGCCGATAGCCGGTGATGCCGGCGCTGAGGGCGCTGCCGCGGTAGCGAAGGCCAAGTTCGTAGCCGCGCGAGCGTTCCGGCTTCAGGTCCGGATTGCCTCTGAAGCTGCCTGGGAAGAAGCCGAACAGCTCGAAAAAGGTCGGGCGCGCTATTCCCTCGCCATAGCCGACGAATGCAGAGAAGGGGCCAGCTATGTCCACCAGAGCCGATCCTCGAACTGTGGTCGCATCTGCAAAGCGCTCGAACGCGTCGTGGCGCAGCGCGAGGTTGGCGGTGATCCGATCTGCGAGACTTGCGCGCCACTCGCCGACCAGGGCGCCTCTCTCCCGGTCGCGTTTCTGGTCCGTCCGGCCGGAGAATGCCTGATCCTTGGCCTTGAAGCGCTCGTCCTCATAATCTGCTGCGACGCTGATCCGATGGCGGATGCTGCCGGTGACAAGTTCCCCCGAGGCGAGTGCGTCCACGGTAAACCTTTCGCCTTCCGTTCGATTGAGCGGGCTTTCAGCGCGGCGGTTCCGGTTCGACGAGCTCAGCACCGTCCCGCCCAACCTGAAGGTCCAGGCGCTGCCAGCAGGTGCAAGGGTTCCCGCCAGGCGCACGGCCCCGATCCGGTTACGAGTCTCGTCCAACGTATCCGCACGCCGAAATGTGCGAGGATCGAAAGCATCGAATTCGCTGGTCGCATCTGTGAAGCGGCCGGAGAATCGAAGACCGAAGTCTGAAGAAAGCTGTAGGCCAGCGGCGCCGCCCAGCGTCAGATTTTCATAGCCGTCGCGTTCACCTCCTTGCCCGAAGCTGTCGATGCCGCTGCTGCGCTGGTACCCGCCGTAGGCGCTCAGCGAGCGAGAACCGTTCGTGCTCGCACCAGCGCCTGAGGCACGAAAGAAGTTGTGGCTCCCAGCTTCGAGGAGAGCCGATGCATCCGTTCCTGCGACGTCCCTGCCCGTGAACAGAGCGACGACGCCGCCTATCGCTTCTGCACCGTAGAGGGCGGATTGAGGCCCCCGGACCACTTCCAGCCGGTTCAACCCTTCATTCGTCAGCAGTTCGAACCGGGGCTCGTTTCCGGCTGCAGGGTCATTGAAGCGGATCCCGTCAATGAGAAGCAGCGTGTGGTTGGCTTCGGCTCCGCGGATGCGGACCTGCGTCTGAGTTCCGGGAGGTCCCGAAACAGCCACGCTGACACCCGGCACCGAACGCAGGAGGTCCATTGTAAGTGGCTCGCCGAGCGCTTCGATCCGAGCCTCGTCGATCGTGGTGACGGTCGCGGGGGCCTCCTCCTCCGGCACTGGCGCCAACGAAGCGGTTACGACGATCTCTGGCTCCGGAACGGCGTCCGGCGAGGGTTGAACAGCAGAAGCCGCAGCTTGCGCCGCGACGAACATGGACAGAATCATGGCAGTTATTGCTCCTTCGTGACGAACATAGTCGCCACTGAGGAGCCACAGGCACGAGCGCCGGCAGCGCCACGCTTCGCGGCTGGACCCGGCCGGTTGCGGACGACAGACGTGGCAGGTTCCTGACTTCGATCGGCTTACGCCAATCTCACAGTTGCGGGCACAGCACCGGATTTACACCGGCTTCCCTTTTCACCGTCCCCGCCAAGCTCGCGCTTGTGGACGGCACCTCGTCTCTGGCGAGCCGCTAACTCACCGGGCGAATGACTGTCAACCAGGGTCTGCGGGTGAAACGAGGTACATCTAACCGTTCCCGGCTGAGGGTGCATGAATTCCAAGTTCAGGCAGCACGAACCAGAAGGTCGCCTGGGCATGCGCCGCCTTTGTGTCGGGTTCGACACGCTCCTCGGCTGGCTGTTCCTCTCCATGTGGCGCCGCTTAGCTTTGTCTTGTGCGCGTGGTTCGACAGCCGTCAGTTACTTCCGCGCCTTGCGAGCCGCATAGCGGGCATCCCGCGCCGCCTTCATGTCTGCTTCGCTAGGAGGTTTCAAACGGGCAGCTTTGAGTGCCGCCGCGGCCTCTGCTTCCGCAAGCTCGGCCGCCTTGATTGCTGCCTTCTCGGCTTTCGCCGCTGCCTTGGTCTCCGCCTTCGCGGCGCGCTCCTCGGCAAGAGCCTGCTCCCGCAGTTCCCATGCCTGGCGCCGCTCGGCCATTTGCGCCGCGTCGGTGGGAGGCTTCGCCTTAAGCTGCCTCAGGGCCTTTTGCTTGGCCTTTCCGGCTGACGCTACGCGATCTTGGAAGGAAGGGTCTTTGAACGAGGGCACGGATCATCCTTGAATGTAATGCAATTTGAGCACTGCGGCTTATGCGGCGATTGCCCCGCTTTCAAGCTCGCGCTGACGAGGCCCGCCAGCTTCAACTGCAGCGCTGCCGTTCGTCATTATAGCAGAGGGTGAGGAGCGGGCGAGCCGAGACGGCCCTACCACCTGATCGACCGCCGCTACGATCTGCTCAGGCACGTCGTGATGGAAGAGGTGGCCCTGCTTCGGCACCGAAAGGCCGCTCCCAACGCATTGCAGGCACTGGTGGTTTAGGTCAGGATGCCGCGAATACAGGAGCGCTATGCGCGTGGTGACAATGCCACTCAGATCGATGGAAGATTAGATGCCTGGATTCTATAGCAGGTTTCTCGCTTTGGAGCGGGCACAGATTTGCCGGGGTATCGCGGCCATTTCTCTGGTGCTTCTCCTGGCCCCGGTTCAGGCAGCAACTACCCAGGCACAATCCGCACCTTCCACTGGCATGCCTTCCACGGTGCCAAGTCATGCCCTTGTCTCGCCCGACCGGGGGCGTGCGGTCTGGGCTAAGGAGGACGCCACGGGCTTCTGGCTGGCGGAACGCGCAACGCCAAGCAGTGGCTGGGGCCAGCCTCGGTCTCTTCTCAGCATAAGGGGAGCTGTGCGGAACCCGGTGTTCTCGCCCGATGGTCAGAAACTTGCGTTTGAAAATCCTAGGGGCGGGCACGCGACAGGGAGCTATGGACCGTCTCGTCACCATGTGTGGGGCTTCATCGCGGTATATGATTTCGCGAACCGGCGAATCTCCTATGTCAATCCGTCCTATTGGTCCGACAGCGCCCCGGTTTGGTCGGCAAATGGTGACAGGATCAGCTATATCCGCCGCGCGGAAGGAATGGCAGATCAACGTCTGACCTCACCTGTCCCGCATGCAAGCGCACCAGCCCGAGCTCTATCGTCTTCCAGCGAAGGGCCATCGCTCGAGGCGATGCTCGCCGCGCCCATCCTCTATCAACCCGCCAAATCAGCAGATGGACGCTCGATCGCGTTCGTCGCCCGCGAAGGCAAGGAGCGCGCCGTCTATTTCGCGCGCCCGGGACAGAAGGCACGCCGAGTTGCGGAATATAACGACGACGACGGTCAAGAACTGAAGCAGGTTGCTCTCTCGCGAGACGGATCCTTGCTCGCTTACCAGCGAGGGGGTCCGGTCAATGCCAAAGGACAGGTGCCGAACCCTCGCTCCCTTCCGGAAGAGCCGCAATCTCAAATCTGGCTGGTGGATACGTCCGGCGCTTCTTCTCCGCGCCTTCTCGGGATTGGGAACTCGCCGCAATTTTCACCCGATGACAAACGCATCCTGTGGTCCACCGACCGAGGGTTGATGAATGCTCCGCTGGGGCAACAATCGGGGGCACGCACGGCCGGTCCCGCCGAGCTGCTACTCCCGGGTCCAGCTTCGCGGCTGCGATTTTCGCCGGCGGGCGACCGAATTGCCTATGAGCGTTCCGGCAATGTCGAGATATTCGACCTTGCGAGCGGCGCCATTTGGGGCGTGTCACGCCCCGCCAGTGCAAGTGATGGCCGTCCCGTCTGGGCGCCGGACGGGAAGAGCATTGCCTTTATCAGGCTGAGCGGCCCGCAGCCCGTTATGCTCGGGAGCGGTTACGCAGGGGAATTCGTCGCGAAGGACCCGTGGTCGATCTGGACGGCGCATATAGCAAGCCGGGGATCGAAGCAGATCTGGAAGGCCGAGCCCGGCATCGGTTCGGCCTTCTATCCACTCGATGAGGATGCCACCGGATCCGGAAAGCAGGGCGATCAGCTTTTCTGGTCCGTCTCGGGCCAGATCGCCTTCGTCTGGGAGCGGGATGGCTGGCGGCACCTCTACTCCGTTCCTGAGGACGGGGGTGAGGCTCGCTTGCTTACTCCGGGAGACGGCGAGGTCGAAACCGCGGAGCTCAGCGCGGACCGAAAGCACATCGTCTACAGCAGTAACATCGGCGACCTGGACCGGCGGCATATCGCGAGCGTTGCAGCCAGTGGAGGCGCGGTTCGGAAGCTGACCGGAGGCCGCTTCAGTCAATGGGGCGCAACACCGCTCGCTGACGGTGCCCTCGCCTATATCGAAGCGGGCTGGGCCAATCCCGCAGCGATGATGCTCCGCAACTCGAACGGGAAGACCGTTTCAGCGGGCGGACCATCACTTCCTGCCGCTTATCCGGCATCTGCGATGGTTGAACCGCAGGCGGTCCAGTTTCCCGGCACCGACGGCAGGCTTGCCTATGGCCAGCTGTTCGTCCCGTCGAAGCCAAGTGGGTGCGGAATCATCTTCGTTCACGGCGGCATCCGCCGCCAGATGCTGCTCGGTTTCCATTACAAGGATGTTTATTCCAATCTTTACGAACTCAACCAATATTTCGCGAGCCGAGGGTGCGCAGTGCTGTCGGTGGAATATCGAAGCAGTATCATGCGCGGCTATGAATTCCGCAACGCTCCCGGCTGGGGCGACGCGAGCGCCAGCGAATATCTCGATGTCGTGGGCGGCGCCTATTATCTAAAGTCCCGGCCCGAATTAGCCGTCAGGAAGATCGGCATCCACGGCCTCTCCTGGGGCGGCTACCTCACCGCGCAGGCGCTGGCACGAAATTCGGATCTCTTCAGCGCTGGCCTCGACATGGCCGGCGTCCACGAATTTCTCGGCAACGGCTTCAAGCATTCGCCCGCGGCATTCGTCGGTCAATGGCGCTCCCCAGTGTATCTCGCCTTCGGCGACGATGACCGAAATGTCGATTTCAACCAAGGAATCCAGCTCGCCAACGCTCTCCGGGTCAAGCAGCCGAACGTCGAAGTGGTGACCCACGTCATACCCAACGAAACGCACGACATGTACCTGACCTTCGAAAACCTGGTGAGCTTGTACCAAGGTGGAGGCGACTTTCTGCTCGAGAAGCTGACCTCATGATCTCATTCGGCTGATGGTGATCCCGGATCCCCTGCCTTGAGCCTTGGTGCCGAGCGCAGCCGAAGCGTGGAAGCTGAACGAGCCTCCGCTCCTTGGCGGTAACAGGCCGGCTTAGAACTGATGGCATGGCCGCAAATCGGCGCCCCTGCCCCCAAGGTCGTTTTCTGGCCGTAAGCAGAACGTCCGGTTGGCGGCGGGAGTTGGAAGCGCACCTTCAGCCGGTGAAGTGGCTACGAAGTTGGAAGACCGGAGCTCAAGAATTCGAACGTTGCGGTCAGAACGTTCCGCGGATGCTGAAGGAGAAGATCGGCCCGATCAGTCGGTTTCGGGTTTCCACGAAGTCGATCGGCGCGGTGTTCCGGCGCCCGGCATAAACCACGCGGTCCCAGCGGCTACGCGCATTGAGCAGATTGCCGGCGGTCGCCCGGACGGTGAGGCCGAGGACATTCTTGTGCTCGACGAACACGCCGGCGAAGACCGGCCCCTCGAACTGGCGGCCGACCTCGTTCAGCCGATACGACAATGCATTGTGCGAGTAATTGGCGTTCGCACCATAAGCCCAGTCGGTTTTGGGTATGTCGTGGCGGTAGCCGAAATCGATCAGGCGATCGGTAAAGCCGCTGATCTCCCGGCTCTCGCCCGTCAGAGGATCCTTGACGCGGCTGAACTGCACCAGGGTGCGCAGGTTGATCTTCGCTCCCCGCAGCCCCAGCGGATCGAGCTGAAAGGTGCTCGTCCAGTCGATCGCATAAGCCCGGGCCTTGTCGATATTGCCGGGCGACTCGCCGGTCGCGCCGATCGGGATGATGTCGACGAGGTCCTCGAAGAACGCCGCGACCAAATTGACCTTGGTTTGGCCATAGGCGCCGAGATTCTTGGCAAGCTCAAGCTCGAACCGCCATTGCTGCGAGGGCACGAGATCCGGGTTGCCCGCATTCTCATTCTCGTTGTCGAGGAAGACGCGCGCGAGGAACTGTCCGAAATCAAGCTGCCCGACGCGGCGGATCGCCTTGAAATTGGCGCTGAACGTCGGCGTGAGCTTTGCCGAAATCGACAGCGAGCCCTTGGGACGGAAGAAGCTGCGGCTTTTACCCCCCGGGCCTTTTTGGACGAGCGTTGAATATTCGCCGCCCGCGACCAGCTGCGCGGTGACTGCGTCGGATAAGGGCCGGCTCACCGTGAGCAGGCTCTCGTAGCGATCCTCGCTTACCTTGCCCGTCCCCGCGGGGAACGGGATCTCGACGAACTCGCCAACCCGATCAAGGATGAACAGCCTCGAGACGTTGTCGAGGCTGTTATAGGCCGCCTCTCCGGAAAGCTGCCAATCGGTCTTGCCCGTCTTCCAGCGATATTCGGCGCGGCCGATCAGCTCCTTGGTCTCGCCGTCTTGGGCGAAGCGGCTGCCGACGTCGCGCGCGCCGTCGGCGAAGCTCGTCCGCACCGTCTGTGCGAAGGGCCGATCGGAGTAGCGGTTGAGGCCGATGAACTTGAGCCGTCCGCCGAGCAGCGCGAACTCGTAATCGCCGCCAATCTCGTAATTGTATCCCTGCTCCCGAAGGCTGACGAGGCGGAGCTGGTCGGCGGTCGCGACGCGGTCGCGCTCGCTTCGCTCTTCGTAGCGAAAATAGACGCGCCGGTAGAGAAGGTTGAGATTGCCGAGCGACGATCCGGGGCCATCGATCTTGAATTGCCCGGAGAGTGTCGGCTGATCGAAATTGGCCGTGAACACGTCTTCGCGGAACTCGATCGGATCGCCTGTCCCGGTCGCGATCAACGTCGGCCCTCCGGCCGCGCTCCGGCTGGACTGATTTTGCAGGCTCAACGTGTATTCGACCGGGCCCTTGGTGCCGCTCACGGACACATCGCCGCGCGTGAACCGCGGATCGGCGTAATGCGCGCGGAACTCGGGCTGATAGCTGAACTGGCCGGAGAAGG
>JALYGI010000279.1 GCA_030777185.1 Pseudomonadota bacterium | reverse complement strand
CGGACCCCCGAAACGCTTCCGCTGGACTGGCCAAGGGCAGGGGGTGCGATGGCAATTCCGCTCAGCGCGAGAAGGGCGGCGGCGGCTCGAAGCGTCTTCATCTTTCGACTCCGGCTAGGTTCGTCCTCCTCCTCTAGCAGAGCGCCGACGCCGGTCGAAGCCGGCGTCCGCGCCTGCCCCTGAACGGGACATGCTTGCGAAGCCCCGCGCGCTTCCTAGAGCACTTCACGAAAAAGTGGGGAACCATTTCGACATGGCGTCGATCGGGCAAGCAGCCGAATAGGCTTCCACTCCGGGCTGCTTCCCCGCTAAGGCGCTGCTTGACGTAAACGGAAAGGGGAGCAGGCCGTTGGCCGAAGCCTATATCGTCGAGGCTGTTCGCACTGCGGGCGGCAAGCGCGGCGGCGCTCTCAAGGACTGGCACCCGGCCGACATGGCGGCCGAGGTCCTGAACGCGCTGGTCGATCGCTCCGGCCTGGATCCCGCAGCGGTCGAGGACGTGATCATGGGCTGCGTCGGGCAGGCGGGGGAGCAGGCGTTCCATGTCGGGCGCAATGCCGTGCTCGCTTCCAATCTCCCTCAGTCGGTCCCCGCCGTCACCATCGACAGGCAATGCGGCTCATCGCAGCAGGCGGTGCAGTTCGCAGCGCAGGCGGTGATGAGCGGCACCCAGGACGTGGTGATCGCCAGCGGCGTGGAATCGATGACGCGCGTGCCAATGGGCCTGCCTTTCACATTGCCGATGCAGCACGGCATCGGCACCGGCCCCTTCTCCAAACGCATCCAGGACCGGTTCGGCGTGCCCATGTTCAGCCAATTCATTGGCGCCGAGATGATCGCGGAGAAATATCAGTTCCGCCGGGAGCAGCTCGACCAGTTCGCGCTTGAGAGCCATCGAAAGGCTGCTCGCGCAACGGAAGAGGGTGCGTTCACCGACGAGATCGTCCCCCTTCCCGTGGTCGGTGAGGATGGCGAACTCACCCTTCACGTGTCCGACGAAGGGATCCGCTACGATGCGACGCTGGAATCGATCGCCTCGGTGAAGCTGTTGAAGGAGGGGGGCAAGATCAGCGCCGCCAATGCCAGCCAGATCTGCGACGGCGCGTCGGGAGTGCTGGTTGTGAGCGAGCGTGCGCTGAAGGAGCATGGCCTCGTGCCCCTCGCCCGGATCGTGAACCTCACTGTCACCGCCGGCGATCCGGTGATCATGCTGGAGGAGGTGATCCCCGCCACCGCACGCGCGCTTGGCCGCGCCGGCATGACAATCGACGAGATCGATCTCTTTGAGGTGAACGAGGCGTTCGCGCCGGTTCCAATGGCTTGGCTGCGTGAGACGGGCGCCGATCCAACCAGGCTCAACGTCAATGGCGGCGCTATCTCCCTCGGTCACCCGCTCGGCGCGAGCGGCACCAAGCTTATGGCAACACTGGTTCACGCCCTCAAGCGGCGGGGTAAGCGCTATGGTCTTCAGACGATGTGCGAAGGCGGCGGCATCGCCAACGTAACCATCGTCGAGGCGCTATAAACCGTCATTCCGGCGCAGACCGGGATTTGACGCGGCTTCAAGCTTCCACCGTGTCGCGCGATAGGCACGCTCGACGGCGGCGATGTCAATGCGCTTCATCTGCATCATCGCTTCCATCACGCGCTTCGCCCTTGCTCTATGGCGCAGCGCTTACTCAGCTTTTTTCCGCTCCCACCCAAGGTCGAAGCACCCGCATTGTCTCATTGGGAAGTCTAGGCTCGAGGGTGGCGGCGGCTCCCGAGCCTTGAAAGCAAGCCCGGCCTCGCGCGCCGTTCGAACAATTCGTCCGGGCCTTCGGGATCAAAGATTTCGCTCCTGGCCATCTGGCTCTCAAGGGCGTTCGGCTCCTCGGGCACGAGCGGCACCAGCGTCCGCCCGCTTCCCCGCAGCCGCTCGATGCAGGCGACGAGCGACTTCGTTTCGGCAAAGCAGTCCGCGACTTCCCTCGTTTCGCGCCCTAAATGCTCGGCAAGAAGATCGGTGCGAAGCGAGGCGATCGTCTCCCGCACTTCCGGCTTTTCCGTGCCGTCCACCAGCAAATCGCACTCGCTGTCGAGCCCCATCGAACGGTTGTTCATGTTTGCCGATCCTACCCGCATGAAGCGGTCGTCGACGAACATGAGTTTGGCATGGACGTAGATGTCGGCGCCGCCTTCCGTCACTGGGCCGTAGATGCGGAAGCGGCCATATCTGTCCTTTTCCTTGAGCGCTTTCACGAGCTCGGCGCGGGCCGGACTCATCACCGTCTCGTCGAGCCAGCCATAAGCGGTCAGGGGATTGACGATCACGAATTCGGGGCCGAGCGGCTCGCGCAGGCGCTCCGCGATCGCCTCGGCGATGATGCGCGAGGCGAAATATTGCGTCTCCACATATACATATCGTTTCGCGCAAGCGATCAGATCGACGAACAAGGCTTCGATCTCGCGCACCTCCTCCACCGACCCTTCGGCGCCCCGGGTCCTAGCAATGGCGACGTTGACGTTGCGGAACGTGGGCTTCAGCTCCTTCGGCCAGGGATCGCTTCCTCGCGGCGGAACCGGCAGGGTCTTGCCGCTCGCGATCTCCCACCGGATCCGGGCCAGGTCCCCGAGCGCGCTCGCCGCGTCGCTGTCCACCGCCATGATGGCGTCGTGCCACGGCTCGTAGGCGCGGCCCGTGAAAGGCCGCTTCCGCCCCGGCTCCTGGTCGCGATGCTGCCGCGTGTCCCAGCGGTCGGCGGTGATGTCGATCCCGCCGCAAAAGGCGATGGCATCGTCGATCACCAGGATCTTCTGATGGTGGCTGGCGTCGAGCGGGTGCGAGCTGTCCCATTTGATGCTGATCCGCGGGTCGAGCGCCCAGCGCAGCATCCGGAAAAAGGTGGTTCCACGCCCCGGGACGCTGATCAGCCCCTCGTCCCAGCACAGGATGTAGATGTTGAGCTCCGGCCGGTGTTTCGAGAGCCAGGACAGGAGCGGCCCCAGAGTCGCGGGCGCGCCATGGGGCGGATCCTCGTCGTCAAGCGCCACGCGCGTGTCGACGTCCCAACCAATGAGGATGATCTGCGACTTGGCCTCGAGCATCGCCCGCAGCGCCGTGCGGTAATAATTGGCGGCATCGATGATCAGCGAGGCACGGCCGGCTTTCTCGATCCGCCAGCAATTGCGCCCCGGCTTCAGAAGCGAGGAATGATCTTGCTGCGGCGGTGCGTCACTCACGCCACCGCGAACGCATCACGGAAAAGTAAGTTTCGTTTCCGTAATGGCCCTACAAGGGCTGCGCCGCTGAGAGGAACCGTGCCGCCGCCCAGCATTGCCGGCCCTTGTGCGCGACGCTGGCCCAGGCGCCTTCGTGGGCCAGGATCTGCACCTCGGCCCCCCGCACCAGCTTGCGGACCGCTGGAGACTGGTGGACCGGCGCGGACCGGCATTGGAGCACGCTGGCGGTGACAAAGGCCTGCTCCCGGGCCGGGAGGGCGGGCAGCGCCATTGGAACGGGCTTGCCAGGGCTGACGAATGCCGGCTCCCGTCTGGCGAACGGCATCTTCGTCGCTGCGGCCGGAGCGTCGCGGCCGACCGTGACCGGCTCTTTGGGCGCGGGCGCAGCCATTGGGGCGGGAGCAGCCTCGCGCTGGGGAACCTCGATTGGGTTGCTGCCCGGCCGCCCGGCAAGGGCAGCGGCAAGGGCGAGCACCCCGATCGAGACGACCGCAGTGACGGCAAATCTCGAGGACCGCGACCCGGTTCCGCCGGAATCGGCCTCTTCGTCGGTCGCATCCACCCAAGGGGGCACATCGTCCGGCTCAGGAACCTTCCGAGCGGCTTCGGAAGGTTCAGCGGCGCGGGACTGCGGGGGAACTCCGATCGGCGCATGGGCCGGAGCGGAAGCCTCCGACTGCCGCACGGCAGCGGCGGCTTCGGCGGAGTGCGGCGTAGCAGCGTCCGCATCGGCATCCATCCATCGGGGCCAGGTCGCCGCACGCACCGGCTCCGTCCGCTCCGGCGGAGCCGGCGCGGCGATCGGCTCAGCCGGCTCTACCGGAGGCGGCGGGGCAACGGGTTCGGCGCGATTCTCCGGCAGCGGCGCGGAAACGGCCCCGGATCCCTCCGGCTGCTCCGGCGCCGCCACGCTCTCCGGCTGCTCGTCCGGAAGCGCTTCGCCGATTGCTTGTTCCGGCTCCGGCCCTGGCTCCGGGGCGTCTTCGGCTGAAGCCTCCCCTGCTGGCGCGGTAATTGGTGCAGGAGCAGGGTCGTCCCAGAAGCTGCCGATCGGATCCTCTTCCTCCTCGGCCATGAAGTCCCAGCCGGGCGGAGAATCCTCAACGGGCGAGGGGGGCTCGCGCGGCGGCAGGGCAGGCTCGAATGGCAACTCGGCGGCGTCCGGTTCGGGCGCGGCGTCCAATCGCTCGGCCGGCTCGCCGGAAGCCGCAGAAGCCTCATGATCCGCTACATCATCCGCCGAAACGCCTTCGACCGGCTCGTCCGCACCAGGAGGGGCTTGCTCGATGGAGTCCTGGGGCTGCCCGCCCGGCTGCCCGGCCTCTTGGGCAACCGCCGGGCCAGGCTCGTCGACTACAGCAGTGTCATCGACGGTCTTGGCTTCGTCTTGGGGCTCAACTGGCGGCTCCGGCAAGGGCGTGGCGTTAAGGTGGCGCAGGACCTCCGCAATCGGGAGCTCCTTTCGGCCCTCGCGCGCTGCGGGCGCCACATCCTCCACAGGCGAAGCCGGTGTTTCCTGGGCGATCGAGAGATGTTGCTCGACCGTATGAGCGGTCCCGTTCGGCTGCTGCAGGAGCTCCTCGCCGGGACTCTCCGTCCTGAGCTGATCCTCGGCCAATTTCGGCTCGGCCGTCTGAGCGGAGATCGGCTCGCCCGCTGCATCCTTCTGCGCAGGGGCGGGATCGCTGAGTTGCGGAAGCGGCTCGACCGCGGCAGTTTGGGCGGGTTCGTCCTCGATCTCCGGCGCTGGAGCCGCCGCTTCCTGCGGCTCGGCCAGCGGGGCGGGCTCCTCGGAAGGTTGTGGCTCCTCTGGGGCCGGCAAGTGTTGCGGCACCGGAGGAGACGCGGCGGTCGGAACTTCCGTTTCGGGCGGTTCAATCTGGATCGGCTCGTTCGACTTTACGTCGGCCACCGGAAAGTCGAGACGATCGCCGTGCGCGCCCGAAACTTCCACATCCCCGCTCGGAACGAGCGCGATCTCCTCACGCGTCTCCGGCGGCTTGGGCTGCCAGACGACGCGGTAGCCCTTCGGAAGCTGCCAGCTTCCATAAGCCGTGCGGACGAGATCGCGCCCGCAGCGCGAGCATTTCGAGAAATAATAGCCGTCGTTCCACCGGGCCAGTTGATCGGGCCGGTGCCAGCCGAGCTCGCACAACAAAGGCATCGCATCCTGTGAGGTCGCGCTCATCGGACGGCGCGATGCCTAGGTCTGGCGGGTGGCGTGAAACGGGCGGGCATTGGCTCTTCGAACATCTCCCAGGTGCGCAGCTTTAGAAATCATCGCTGAAAACATCGTACACACGCTTTGAGTCGAGCAGCGCCCGGCACTTACCGAAGGCAGTCTCGACAAACGCCAAACGGGCGTCTGCTTTAGGATCATACAGGTTGATGAAATCGTGGAACTTGTAGATCGAGACGCACTGGATCAGGAAGCCCGGTACCGCCGGCCTGAATTGGCTGCCTAGCAGGGCTTCGCGGCAGTGCGTGTATCGGACCGCCGAGAGCCGATGCGGAGTGGTGGAAGACGCCACGGCGCGCAGCAGCTCCTCCATCTCCTGCAGCGCGTCCTCCGCCATCGCCCGCATGTCAGTCACGATCATCACACGCCTTCACGCTCACGCATCGAAGCACGCCGGGAACGCCCGGCGCGCTTTTGCCCCTACTCGATGAAAACCCGCGCCGGCTCCGCGCTCGGGCCGACGAGCTTGAGCTTGCCGCCGTCCGCGGCGCCTTCCTCGGCCGGCCGGCGCCGCATATTGCCCTCGATGACGCCGCCATTGGCAACGCGAAGTCGATCGTAGACCACATCGCCGGTGACCCGCGCCGTGGCTTCCACTGCCAGATCCTTGGTTTCAACTGCGCCTTCGACCGAGCCGGAGACGCGCACGCGGTCCGCATAGATGCTGCCGTTGACGGAGCTGTTCTCACCCAGGATCAGGGTGGCGCAGCGCACGTCGCCATGGACGCGGCCCTCGATATGCAGATCGACCTTCGCCTCGATATTGCCGGTGACGACGATGTCGGCACCGATCATCGACATCGGGTTCTTCTCGTTCCTGTCTCGCTGCTCGGGAGTATCCATTGTTCGTGCCCTTTTCTGCTCGGATCCGCGCCGCACGGATCGCCTGTTGTTCCGGGGGAGCTTACACCAAATCCTCCCACTCGTCCCGCGGCTCCGTTAGGGAAGGTGGGCAACTCGCCTGATGGACCGGACCATACATGACCGATCTAGGTCCCTCAAAACATTTCTCCTTTTCAAGAATCCTGGCCCGATACGGGACATTCGCCGAAAACTTAACTTTAGAAACATGCACATTGAGCCCGACTTTGAGGCGGTGGAACGCTGTCGCGCTTGTCCCGATCTCTTGCTTCGCTCTAGGACCTTGACCGGATCAGGCTGGTTCAGCCTGATCCGATCAAGGTCTCAGCCATATGAAAAGGGCCTGATTCACGCGTTCGGTGGAAGCGCGTAGCGCTTCCACCTCAACCGATCAGGC
>JALYGI010000278.1 GCA_030777185.1 Pseudomonadota bacterium | reverse complement strand
CCGACGAGGAGCACGTCTTTGAAGCTCGGGTGGAAATCGATCAGAAGATCACCGTTGGCGCTGTTCTCATACTGGCAGACCCGGGACTCACTCAGCGGCCGCCTGCCAAGTCCGGGGAAGCGGCGTTCCATGAAGGCACGGACGTCCTCCAGCGCCTCGAGGGTCGGCTGACAAAAATTTTGGCCCGAAGTAAGCGTTTACGCCATCACTAGGAAAGGGGCGGCTTCGGCTGCCCCTTTTTCTTGCCTGGCAATGCCGGGCGAGTTCTGCACCGGGCTTAGCGTCTGGACGCGCGGCATCAGGACGATCGGGCGGTAGCCGGGCCAGAGCTGCTTCAATCCGACGGTCAGCGGCGGCACCGGCTTCGACTGCTCGACATTGTGACAGGCTAAATTCGGCATCTGGCGTTCGGCGGGAACCTTTCCCCCGGTGGCGCATCAAAGAGCGGGGACCAGCGCCCCTGCGTCGCGTCCTCAAATAGTGGAGGGCCAGCGGTCCCAACGCTCCCCTCCCCAGCATCGAAGGAGAAGCGTCATGAGACTCGCCTTAGCCGTAGCAGCTCTGATGGTGTTCATGCCTGCCACCGCGCAGGCCCAACATGGGGGCTTTGGCTCCCACCACGTGCGGCCGCAGCACTTTGGCGGACACGTCATTCACCATCCGGGAGGACGCTTCCGCCACCACGGAGGGTTCGGTTTCGGCCACGGATCGGGCTTCGGATTCGGATCGGGCTTCGGATTCGGATCGGGGGTCGGATTCGGATCGGGCTTCGGGTTCGGGCATGGATCAGGTTTCGGTTTCGGTCACCACCCGGGTTTCGGCTTCCGCCACGATCCAGGCTTTGGCTTCGGTCACCACCCTGGTTTCAGCTTCCGCCACGATCCCGGCTTTGGTTTCGGTCACCACCCGGGTTTCGGCTTCCGCCACCACCGGCGCTTCCGCCACCACCGGGATTTCCGCCATGACCGGGATTTCCGCCACCATCCAGGATTCCGCCGCCACCGCGGCTTCTGATCGAGCAAGCATTTTCAGCGCGGACATCCTGCTCCCGGGCAATAGGAATGGGAGCCTCTTGCTGTTGCGCAGCGGAGGCTCTCGGCGCAGGTGATTTGGAAGGGGTGCGCGATCGGAGAACATTATGCCACATTTGCCTTCCAACGCTGCGCTGCTCGTCGTCGACGTTCAACAGGGGTTCGACGATCCGAAATGGGGATCTCGGAACAATCCCGATGCGGAGATCAACATTGCCAATCTTATTGCTGCCTGGCGGGAAGCCGGACGGCCCGTGTTCCACGTCATGCACGATTCTCTGTCGCCCGAGAGTCCGCTCCGGCCCGGCACGACGGGCAACTCATTGAAGCCGGAGGCGGAGCCGCGGGCGGGCGAGGCGGTCTATCGCAAGACGGTCAACAGCGCCTTCATCGGAACCAGCCTTGAAGCGGACCTGCGAAGCGCGGGCATCAACACGCTGGTGGTGGTGGGCCTGACGACGAACCATTGCGTCTCGACAACCGTCCGTATGGCGGGAAATCTTGGTTTCGAGACCTATCTGGTGTCGGATGCCACTGCCACTTTCGACCGGGCGGCCCTCGATGGACGGATCCGTCCGGCGGCCGAAGTCCACGCAGCGGCCTTGAGCGACCTGCAGGACGAATTCGCGACATTGGTCGAAACGTCGGCACTCCTTGCCGGCACCTCGTCTGACGGATCGTAAGCGGTGCGGCCGTACTGAATAGGCGTCAGGCGATCACCCGCTCCGCCTTCTTCCAGGCCTCGTCCTCCAAGGGTTCGGGATCGGCCGCATATTGCCGGGCGAACTCGGCTACCCCCAGCTTTTCGTACTGGGCCACATGGGCGATCTCGTGTGCGAAGAGGCGCCGGTTCTTTGACGCCTTGTCGGTCTTGAACACGATCACATCCCCCAGCGTCACGGCGCCTTCGCTGACGGGCCACCGTGCCAAGGCTCTGCCGAGGCGTGTGCCGGGCTCCGCGACCGTCCACCGCACCTTGTCGAGCAGCGATCGAGGGAAATGGCGGGTAAAGCGGCGCCTCAGCGTCTTCGGCAGCGGGCGCACCTCTCCTTTGAGCGCCTCGGCGCGGCCGAGGCGGATCGCCAGCGCAAGCGCGACCCCGCTGCCGCGGATATTGCGCCCCGCTTTCTGCCTTTCGGCTGCGACCAGCCACCAATCCGCGGCTCGTTCAAGGCCGTTCCGCCGGGCTTCAACAAGCGTGGCCTGCGTGCTCTTCAGGAGGGGGGACGTCTGTTCTCGAGCAACGAGGAAATGATATCCCGCCGCTGCCGCCAGCACGAGCAGCAGCAATGCTGTCAGCAGCCGCCGCATCAGCCTTCCTTAGCCTGAGGACGAGCTGCCGGTGGGCGCAGAGGGGTCGGTATTTCCGGTGACAAGGTCTTTCACCTTCTGCCCCATCTGATTGAGCATGTGCGGGGCGATCAGGCCCTGGTCCGGGTCCATCGTGCCGCCTCGTGGAGGATCGAACAGCAGCCGCTCGGCATAGGGGGCAGGTCTGCCCATCATATAAGCCGACATCTGCTCGGCGTAGAAATGCCGTGCCTCCTCGACCGTGCGCGTGCCGGTGACGATTTCATGCATGATGTTGATGGTGATGAAGTTCGCGGCCTCGCTGTCGCAGCGTGCGCCGGCCTCGCCGGCCGTGCGGTCGAGCAGGCAGCTTCCGTCGTAGCGGGTCAGCTCGTTCATCATGTCGACCGGGACGGGATAGTCGATCCAGTTGGTGATGAAATCGGTGTGGGTGGCTGGAAAATTGTGGACGATCTCGTCGCGGATGACCTCGGTGCGCTTCCAAGGACCGTTCCGATACCAGATCAGCCGGACCGGCGTCCCCTCGTTGGGCGGGCCATATTGCTTCATCATCTGCCGCGCCATGCCGGAAGGCCCCGCCGGCCAGTCCGCGAGGAGCGCTTCGGCCTCCACCTTGGTCAGCGAATATCGCTCACCCTTCTGATCGCGTTCCGTGTCGCCGGTCAGCTTCGATCCGATGCTGCTCGCCATTGCGGTGCCGATGTCCTTCATCCGCTGGGCGGTCGGAATATCTCTCGGTCCTTCTTGGCGCTCGTCCATCCTACTCAACTCCTGACTATTTGGGAAACCAGTCTTCTGAACGTCTTCTCGCCGCCTCCGGGTCCGCATCCGCTTGCTGCTCCGTCCTGGCTCCGTCATCCGCCGGAACTTTCCCAAGGAATGCACCTCGCCCGACCAGATCGATGTGTGCGTAGCC
>JALYGI010000277.1 GCA_030777185.1 Pseudomonadota bacterium | reverse complement strand
GTGACGGTCTCGCCGAGATAGGCTTCGGCGGTTTCCTTCATTTTCTGAAGAATGAAGGCGGAGATCTGCGACGGGCTATAATCCTTGCCGCCGGCACTCACCCACGCATCACCGTTCGGGCCGCGCGTGATCTTGTAGGGAACCAGTTCGGTGTCCTTCTTGGTCACCGGATCATCGAAGCGGCGGCCGATAAGGCGCTTCACCGCGAAGATCGTGTTGTCGGGATTGGTGACCGCCTGGCGCTTGGCCGGCTGTCCGATCAGACGCTCGCCATCCTTGGCGAATGCGACCACCGACGGGGTCGTGCGGGCGCCTTCCGCATTCTCGATCACCTTGGGCTTACCGCCTTCAAGCACGGCCACGCAGCTGTTGGTGGTGCCGAGATCTATACCGATTACTTTTGCCATCTACTTACCTCGTTTGCCCCAATAATTTCAGCTCCCGCGCCCTTCCACCGAGGCACGCGAAAGCGTTTCGGAATCGATATAGGAGCCGTTTGCATTGCGACAAGAAGTTGAGCGCTCTAAGGGCGGGCAATGCGTGCCCCTATTGTCACAGCCTGTGCTGCGCTTGCCCTTTCGGCCTGTAGTGGGACACCCGACGAACCGAAGGTCATTGTCGAAGACGCGGTGGTGACGCTTCCAGCCGTGCCAGGGCGACCCGGGGCAGCCTATTTCGAGCTTCGCGCCAATCGCACGCCGATCAATCTCGTCAGCCTGACCAGCCCGCTCGTGCGTAAGATCGAGCTTCACGAGAGCCGCACCCGCAACGGTAAAAGCAGCATGAAGCCGCTCGATAGCACGGCCTTTCCCGGCAACGGGGTCATGCAATTCAAGCCCGGCGGAAAGCATGCGATGCTGACGGGGATCGACAAAAGCGTGAAGGAAGGGAGCAAAATCCCGATCACCTTCACCTTCGATCCGGCGCCCGCGGTGACCGTGGAGGCCGAGGTTCGAGGGCCGGGCGGCGCGCATGAGGGCGATTAGGTTGGAGCGGTGACCGTTCGCCCGCTCACTGAGGCCGAACGCGCCCTCGCCGCCTCCGTTTTCGGCAGCGCGATCGACTATGAAGCAGTGACGGTGAAGCGGCGGAAATGGTTCCCATTCCAGCCGAGGAACGTCCTGATGGCGCCCACCGGCCATGTCCACATCCATCCGCAGAGCGACCATTGGAGCGAGGATTTCGGCCGGGAACATCCCCACCGCCAGGGGTGGTTCCTGCACGAACTCACCCATGTTTGGCAGACCCAGAGCCGAGGCAAATATTATCTTCCGCTGATGCGTCACCCCTTCTGCCGCTATTCCTATGTGTTGAAGCCAGGTTGGCCGCTCCACCGCTACGGCCTGGAGCAGCAGGCTGAGATCGTCCGCCATGTCTTCCTGCTGCGGCAGGGAGCGCACGTGCCGGGCGCGCCGCCACTCGGCCAATATGAGACGGTGCTGCCGTTCGCCAGGTGAGAGGAAGGTCCAGACGTAGGAGCCTGATCAGTGCCGCGACGGGACCGGCCGAGGCCGCAAAATGGGCGCCGCGTCCCGGCAGTACCCCACCTTGCGGGCCGCGGCCGTTCCTGTAGCATCGTTCCGGATCCTCTTCGGGACATGCAGGATGGAACAGCCAGTCGACACTTTCCGGTCATCCACCTCGGGCTGGCTGCGCGGGACGCTGGCAGGCTGGGGAACGATCCTGCTCGCGCTCGCCGGATTCGCTCTGACGGTGCCGGGCCATTGGGGCGCACTCCCGTTGGGCCTCACCGGCATCGCGGTCTTGATCGTCGGCTGGAAATGGTTCGAGAACATGTCGGCGCGTTACGACCTGTGCAGCGATCGGCTGCTCATCCGCCGCGGCATCTTCATCAAGAGCCTGGACGAGATCGAGCTCTACCGGATGAAGGACATCCGGCTCGATTTCAGCTTGATCAACCAGTGGGCCGGCATCGGCACGATCACCGCCACGTCGAGCGACGAAACCACACGTCGCGAGCCGCTCGTCCTGCGCCACATCGAAAATGCGCTGGGGCGCCGCGAGCAGCTACGCAGCCTCGTCGAGGCGGCGCGGCAAAAGCGGCGCGTGCGAGAGATCGACATGGTGCACGAGGATTTCTAGGCCTTCTTCAGGTCTAAGGTCAGGCGCGGGCACCCGGACTGAAGGTGAAATCGAGCACGCTCCACCCCTTGCTGTAGAGTTCAGGCGGTAGGTTCACTGGTGCGCAGCGCATCACCGCAAGTCCGGCCGCCTCGGCCATGTCCGCGGCATAAGCCCTGTTGGCCGGCGTAACGCCGCCCTGCGAGACGACCTGCGGCAGGTCGGCAAGGCCGCCGTCCGGGCGATAACGGACCCGCAGACGCGTGCTGATCTGCTTGCCGCTCGAGGCCACACGCGGTGCCCGGTAGCAGCGCTTGACCTGACGGGCCGCCTGTTGGCCGACGCCGTTCAACACCTGTTCGCCCGGTGCAACCGATTTGGGCAGGGCCG
>JALYGI010000276.1 GCA_030777185.1 Pseudomonadota bacterium | reverse complement strand
GCGTCCGCTCAATGAGCGGGCGCCCTTGTTTTTGCCCGCTATGTTCGTTGATCCGCAAATGTCCGACGTCTTTTTTGGTCGGCGGCTCAACGGATGATTTGCCGGCCGCTCGTGGAGCTGCCTTGTGACCTTGGTTCGCAGTGAATGGGGAATAGAAGGGGTTCGGCGCCTGCGCCCGAAGGTCGCCGTTCTCGTCATCGTCGACGTGCTCTCCTTTTCGACGGCGGTCGACATGGCGACCGGCAGGGGAGCCCAGGTTCTGCCATTTCCCTCCGGCGACGGCGCGGCGGCCCAGGAAGCCGCGAGCAAGGCCGGCGCGATCTTGGCCGCGCCCCGCCAGGCAGGCGGCGGCCAGATCAGCCTCTCGCCCCGAACGCTTTCGCAACTTGCTGCGGGCGCCAGGCTCATGCTGCCGTCGCCCAATGGCTCCCGCCTGTCGGTGGAGGCCGGCCCGGGACTGGTGCTTGCCGGCTGTTTCCGCAATGCCGGCGCGGTGGCGCGAGCAGCGCTGGCGCTTGCGGGGGGCGGAGACATCGGCGTCATCCCCGCCGGGGAAAGGTGGCCGGACGGGTCGCTGCGCCCGGCGGTGGAAGACAGTCTCGGCGCCGGCGCGGTGATCCATGCCCTCCATCGTCCAATGGACGCGGAAGCGTGCGTCGCCCGCGCGGCCTATCTTGCCGCCGCAGACGATTTGAACTGGATCATCCGCTCCTGCGTGTCCGGACAGGAGCTGATCGGCCAGGGGTTCGAAGAAGATGTCGATCTTGCCTTGGAGCTCGACACAAGCGGGCACGCGCCGCTGATGAAAGACGGCTTTTATGCTGGTTTGCAGTCCGAATGACATTCGAGCTGCGGCGGCTCGGTCCTGCTGCAATGGCCGGCTTCCTCAATAGCAGCTCAAGCGCGGTGGATCGCGCACCCCGGATAAGGGTTTGGAGAATATGTTGGACGGTCGAAAACCGGCTGGGAATGGTCGAGCGGCTGCATGGGCGATCGGCGCTGTGGCCCTGTCGGCTTGGTTTGTTGTTCTTTGGCTCATGTTCGGGGACGTGCTTTGAACGTCCGCTTGGTGGAAATCGCACGTTTCGATGATTGGGTGTCAGGAGGAGGTAGTAATGCGACTCAACGTGCTCCAACTTGCCTGGCTGCTTGCGACCGCGGCTCTCTTCATGTTCATGCTGCTCGACATAGCGGGGGTGGTGGAGGCGCCATCCCTCTACTTCGTCACCCTTTCTGGCTTGTTGCTTTTGATTGGCTGGCGCGTGATGCCATCGCTCAGGCAGCTGGAGGAGATCCGAAGGAAGGGTCGCTCCTGAAGTGGGAAGGTGTGCTGTGGCTTGCAAGCAGACAGTCAGTCTAGCCTGACTCGAGGACCGAACCTGCCGCATCCGCCTCCTCCCTCCAGTTGCTTGGCGGAAGCGAGGCGCCATGACGACAGGTCCGGACCGGCCGTCACCGCTTTGCAGCCGGTAATTTCGGCGGAGAGCCTATTTCCCCCGTGATCGCCTTCGGTTAACGGCAGGGCCGTTGGATTATTGGAAGCGGACGAATGGCGACGGGTAAGATTTCCGGAACACAAGCCGACACGATCTGGGATCTCGCGGACGGCTTCGCGCTTCTGGCACGCAACGCGGCGACCTTGCCGCTGTTTCGCGGGGATGCCGCAGCGCTGCACGCGATCAGCACCCGCCTCAAAGCCAAGGCGGAAGCCGCGTACCGCACCTCGTCCGCCGAGAAGCTGCAGAGCGCGATGGATAAGCTCGCCAACCAGAAATAAGGTCTGGCCGCAGCTCAGGGCAGCGGCTCATCGGGAAGCGAGGCGTCCGCAAGCCGAGGCACCCGCTTGCCCCTGGTTCGACTGGTGAGATGAAACTGCCGGCAGCGGTCGCAGCGATAGGCCCTGAGCGGGAGGCCGGAGCGGCGGGCAGCCAGAAGCGCGTCCTGTTCCGAGCCATAACGCGCCTTCTTGACGCAAATGCTCAGCCTCGTGCGCATCCCGCCTCCGCCCCACGACCTCTTGCTAGCGAGCGGACCGGATAGCGCAACAGCGGGCCTGTGTCGCACCACGTTGGAAGCGGGCATCGAGCACTTTCTCTTCGAGTGGCGGAAGGCGGAGCCCTGCGTGATGGCCGCCGGCAGATCAGCCGGCAACCCCAGAGGGAGCGGTTCAGCGTCAGCGGCTGACTCGCTGCCCATGAAAAGGCGCCCGCTAAGAGCGGCCGCCGTCGGCGTAAAGGGCACCTGCCAGCCGGCAACTCGAAAACGGAACTCTCAGCTGTTCAAAGCGCCTTGGCTCTGCGCTTCTCGCAAAACCTTTGCGAGAGCTTCCACGGAATAGGGTTTCTGAAGCAGGGGAAAGCCGTGGTGCCCCTCTTCGACGAGAATGTGACTGTACCCGCTCGTCAGCACGATCGGGAGGTCAGGCCAGCGTTTTCGGAGCGCGCGCCCGAACTCAACTCCGCTCATGCCGGGCATCACCACGTCGCTGAAGA
>JALYGI010000275.1 GCA_030777185.1 Pseudomonadota bacterium | reverse complement strand
CGGCCGCCCTCGGGCCGGAACAGCTCGCCCCCAAGCTGCAGATTATAGGGAGGGTCGGCAAAGACCATGTCGACGCTGCAGTCGGGCAGCGCGGCCATCGCGGCGACGCAATCCTTCTGGATGATCTGGCCGACGGGCAAGTCATGCCGCGGCTCCCGATTCGGAAGACTTTTTGTGCGCCGCGCACTCGTCTCCACCCGCCCCATCACACTCATCAGAATTCCCCCCATTCCCGCGTGCAAGGTGAGTCAGCGGGCGTGCGCGGTCAAGGAGAAGAGTTCTAACGGAATGTTAAGTTTGGTTAATATAGTAGGGGAACGAACAGAGTCCCCACTACATGTTGTAGCTGGAGCCAAAGTTAAGACTCCATCTGAAGTGGTGTGGCGGAAAAGACTCAAAGCTCAAGCATCTGCTCCCGGCCCATCGAAGCAGCCATTTCGAACGAGCCTTGGAGAGCCGGCTGCGAGGCCTCGTGAATCGCACGGACGGGGGCGAAACTGCGGCGATGGAGCGGCGTCAAACCGAGTCGGTCCAAGGCACTATAATGCTCCGGCGTGCCGTAGCCCTTGTTGGTTTCCCAGCCGTAGCCGGGATGCTCTCGGGCATGCTCCGCCATGATTCGGTCGCGCGTGACTTTCGCCACGATCGAGGCCGCGGCGATCGAGCGGCATTTGGCATCCCCGGCGACGATCGCCTTGGACGGCCGCTCCCAGCGCGGGCAGCGATTGCCGTCCACGAGCACCCAGGCTGGATCGAAGCCGAGCGCCTCGACCGCACGGGTCATCGCCAGCATCCGCGCCCAATAGATGTTGAGCCGGTCGATCTCCTCAACCGACGCAATCCCGACGCCGACCTTCGCAACCTTGTAGAGCCGCGCGCAGATCGCCTCGCGCTCCTTCACCGGAACAACCTTCGAATCGTCAATCCCACGCGGGAATCTGGCCCGATCCAGCACCACCGCCGCAGCCACCACCGGCCCCGCCAAGGGCGCGCAACCGGCTTCGTCCACCCCCGCCAGCGGCTCGGGGAAGTCTTTCTCGATCTTGAAGCAGGGACGGGCCATGCGGAGAGCTTATTAACCATATCCCGGGCGTGCCAGCGAAAGTTGCGCCGGGTCGGATTTCTAAGAGCGCGTGAGGGCGAGCTCGTAAGGCACAGCGCCGAGCATGTGGTCCATCGGGCCGTGCCCGGCGCCGAAGCCAGGTGCTGCCGCGAGGGCGGCGCGGACGAATCGACGTGCTTGCCCGACCGCTTCGACCAGCGGGACCTCCCGGCCCAGCCCGACGGCAATGGCGCTTGCCAGCGTACAGCCGGTGCCGTGGCTATGCCTTGTCTCGATCCGCCTGTCTTCCCACCGCGCCACCGTGCCGTTCTGCACGAGCAGGTCGCTGACGGTAGCGCCCGCAAGATCGCCGCCCTTGGCGAGCACCGCAGTACCGGCGCGGGCGGAAAGGCTCAGCGCAGCCTGCTCGACCGCTTCGGGGCCCGAGACCGGCTGCCCGCTTAGAACCTGAAGTTCGGGGGCGTTAGGCGTGACCACCGACGCGATCGACATCAGCCGTTCGAAGGCGGCAATCGTGGCTTCATCGGCTAGCACTGCCCCGCTGGTCGCGACCATTACAGGATCGAAGACGATCGGCACGTCGAGCGCCGCGAGGCTCGCAGCCACCGCTTGGGCGGTCTCGGCCGATCCGATCATCCCGATCTTCACCGCGTCGACCCCAAGATCGCCAATCACCGCATCCATTTGCGCCAGCACCATCTCGGTTGGGATCGGCAGGACATCGCTGACGCCAAGACTATTCTGCGCCGTGATCGCGGTGATCGCCGTCATAGCGAAGCCGCCGAGCATGGTCACCGTCTTGATGTCAGCCTGGATGCCCGCTCCACCGCCGGAATCAGAGCCGGCGATGATCAGGATACGCGGCGGCTTCACGCGGCCGCTTTCACGGCCTCGCAGATCTGGTCGACGACCTCCGCGACGAGCTGTTCGTCCTCGCCCTCCGCCATCACCCGGATCAAGGGCTCAGTGCCGGATTTGCGGATCACCAGCCGGCCCGTGCCGGACAGGCGCGCCTCCGCATCGGCGATCGCTTCCTTCACCGGGTTGGTCTCGAGCGGCTGACCACCGGCGAAGCGAACATTCTTGAGGAGCTGCGGCAGCGGATCGAACAGGTGAAGGAGCTCGCTCGCGGATTTGCCCGATTCGACCAAACTTGCGAGCACTTGGAGCGCGGCCACGAGGCCGTCGCCGGTCGTCGAATGGTCCGACAGGATCAGGTGACCTGATTGTTCGCCGCCGATATTGTAGCCCTGCTCACGCATCGTCTCGAGCACATAGCGGTCACCGACCTTGGTGCGGATCAGGCGCAGGTCGCGGCTGGCGAGAAAGCGCTCCAGGCCGAGGTTCGACATGATGGTGGCGACGATGCCGTCGCCCTTCAGAATGCCGCGATTGGCCCAGGAGATGCCGATCAGCGCCATCAGCTGGTCGCCGTCGATGATCCGGCCCTGCTCATCCACGATGATCACCCGGTCCGCATCGCCGTCGAGCGCGATCCCGATATGCGCCCCCTCCTCCACGACCCGCGCCTGCAGCAAGGCGGGCGAAGTGGAGCCGCAGCCGTCGTTGATGTTGAAGCCGTTGGGAGAAACCCCGATCGCCACCACGTCGGCGCCAAGCTCCCACAGCGCCGAGGGCGCGACCTGATAGGCGGCACCGTTCGCGCAATCAACGACGATCTTCAGCCCGTCCAAGCGCAGGCTTTCGGGGAAGGTGGATTTGGCGAAGTGGATATAGCGGCCTCGTGCATCTTCGATCTTGCGCGCGCGCCCGATCTCAGCTGACGGCGCGAGCCTCGGCTCGTCCTGAAGCATCGCCTCGATCTGCGTCTCGGTCTCGTCCGAAAGCTTGTAGCCGTCCGGCCCGAACAGCTTGATGCCGTTGTCGAAATACGGGTTGTGACTGGCGGAAATCATCACCCCGAGATCAGCGCGCATCGAGCGCGTCAGCATCGCCACGGCGGGCGTCGGCACGGGGCCCACCATGACCACGTCCATGCCCACGCTGGTAAAGCCGGAGATCAGCGCCGATTCCATCATATAACCGGAAAGCCGCGTGTCTTTGCCGATCACCACCCGATGGCGATGATCACCGCGAACGAAATGGGCTCCCGCCGCCTGGCCGACCCGCTGCGCCATCTCGGCCGTCATTGGCGCTTCGTTGGTGCGCCCCCTGATTCCATCGGTTCCAAAGAACTTGCGCGACATCGCCTTTTCGTTCCCAAATAACGCTTGCCGTCCCGGCAGGCGGCCTTGAAGAGGGAGCGTTTAGCGCAAGCCAACGGAAAGGGCGAGGATTTGAAGGGGAAAGCCATCTTCTCACAACCGGCCCGCATCCTCCTTGCGTTGCTGGCGGGGCTGGCCTTGGGCGGGCTCAGCGCGGCAAGCGGCGGAGCCTGGGTGGAAAGCGCGGCGGACATCGCCGAGCCGATCGGCCGCCTCTGGCTCAACGCGCTCCAGATGACGATTGTCCCGCTCGTGGTCTCGCTGCTCGTCGTCGGCATCGCCGAAGGGGCCGAAGCGGCCCGGGCGAGCCGCATCGCCGGACGCTCCTTCGCGCTGATGGTCATCCTGCTCTGGTTTTCCGCGATCCTGGCGGCCTTTCTCGTGCCGCTGCTTCTTCAGCTCTTCCCCGTTCCCGCCGCCTCGGCTGAGGCCTTGCGATCGGCCCTCGCCACCGCCGGCCCGGTAGAGACGGTGCCGACCTTCGCCGATTTCATGCGCTCGATCATTCCCACCAATCCGGTGGCGGCAGCGGCATCGGATTCGATCCTTCCGCTGGTGGTTTTCGCCACGATTTTCGCCTTCGCACTCACGCGCATCGCGGCCGAGGGACGCGAGCGGCTGGTCTCCTTCTTCCGCGCCACGGCCGAGACCATGATCGTGATCGTCAATTGGGTTCTTTGGCTGGGGCCCATCGGCGTCTTCGCCCTCGCTTATGTGGTCGGCGCACGCGCCGGGGGGAGCGCTTTCGGGGCGCTGCTTCACTATATTGCCGTCGTCTCCTCAGTCGGCATCGTGATCCTAGCGCTTGCCTATCCGCTCGCGGTTTTCGGCGCTGGCCTCCCGCTCGGGCGCTTCGCGCGCGCGGTGGCGCCTGCGCAAGCGGTGGGTTTCAGCACCCAGTCCTCGCTTGCGACGCTGCCGCAGATGCTGCGCTCGTCGGAGCGTCTCGGCGTTCCAGTGGCCGCTTCGGGCGTCACTCTGCCGCTCGCAGTCGCCCTGTTCCGGGCGACGGGGCCCGGCATGAACCTCGCCGCTGCGCTCTACATTGCCCATTGGTTCGGGATGAGCCTCAGCCCCACCCTGATCTTCATGGGCGTGGTGGTGGCGGCAATCACCACCTTCAGCGCCATCAGCCTGCCCGGCCAGGTCAGCTTCGTCCTCAATATTGCTCCGATCGCGCTGGTGATGGGCGTGCCGATCGAGCCGCTCGCCCTGCTGATCGC
>JALYGI010000274.1 GCA_030777185.1 Pseudomonadota bacterium | reverse complement strand
CGCGACGATGTCGCCTATCACGATTATGAGGGTGTCGCAGTCGATCTGGACGAGCGCGAGCGGCTGGTCGCCGATATCGGCGACAAGGGCGCCATGCTGCTGCGCAACCACGGCACGCTTGCGATCGGCGAAACGGTCGGTGAAGCGTTCCTCAAAATCTATTTCCTCGAGCGGGCCTGCGAAGCTCAGATCCTGGCGCTTTCCGCCGGCGACAGCCTCAACAATCCGCCCCAAGGTGCGCCCGAGGTCACCGCACAGCAGGGCAAGATGGGGCTTAAGCGCGCCGCCCGCGCGCTCGCCTGGCCGGCTTTGCTCCGCAAGGCCTACCGGCTGGATCCCGGCTTCGCCACCTAGACTCGTTCCCGGTTGGATTGAACCGGGAACGTGTCGAGTTTCCTATGTTTGCCGTGCTTTCCGAGCCATCAGGTTGATCAGGTGTCGATCGCTCCCAGCGATCGAAAGCCGCGTCCGGGGGACGCGGCGACCTGATCAATCCACCTGAATTGAAACCACTCTAGATGATTTCGTCCTCGTCGAGCAGCTGCTCCAGCCGGTCGAAATGCTCGCCCACCTTCGAGGCGTCCTCGACCTTGGCGATGTGGAACAGCGCATCGCCCTGGTTGATCGCGGGAATGTTGGCGCGGCCGATGACAATGCCGGTGATGCTCGCCTTGAGCTCGGTTTCGTGGCGGCCATAAGGGTCCGCGATCAGTCCGATCACCTCGCCCGCCTTCACATGGGCGCCAATCTCCCGGAAGGCGCGGAAGAGGCCGCTTTCCTCGGCCCTGACCCAGCGGCTGCTCGTCGACAGGACCGGCTCCGGCCGCCGCAGGTCCCGGGAGCGGCGGAGCATGCCGAGATGCGCCATCACGCGCAGCACGCCGCGCATGCCGACACTGACCGACATCTCGTCGACACGGAGCCCTTCGCCGGCCTCGTAGACGATGACCGGCACCCCCTTCGCGCGCGCCGCCTCACGAAGCGACCCATCGCGAAGGCCGCTGTGCACGATGATCGGAGCGCCGAATGCGCGCGCGAGCTCCAGCGCCTCCGCTTGCTCGCTGTCCACTCGGATTTGCGGAAGGTTGGAGCGGTGGATCGCAGCGCTGTGGAGATCGATGCCATAGTCGCTGCGGGCAACCACCTCGCTGAAGAAGAGGCAGGCGAGCTGGGCGGCGAGTGATCCCTTGGGGTTTCCGGGAAAGCTGCGGTTGAGGTCCCTCCGATCCGGAAGGTAGCGGCTGTGGCTGATGAACCCGAAGGCGTTGACGATCGGCACCATCAGCAAGGTGCCGCGAGCGACATTGAGAGCCTTGGATGCAAGCAGGCGGCGGCAGATCGCAACCCCTGTGAGCTCGTCGCCATGGATCGCGGCGCTGACGAACAATGTCGGCCCTTCGCGGCGGCCGTGGACGACGCTGACCGGGACCGTCATCGGCGTCTGGTTGGAAAGGGCACTCAGCGGCAGATTGACCAGCCGCCGCTCGCCCGCCGCGATCCTTTCTCCCCCGATCGTGAATGCCCCCCGCGCCATGATTAGCCTTTCCCCCGTGTTTTCGTCTTCCCAGGTAGCGCGTTCTTTTCGATGAATTCGATGATCTTGCCGGCGACATCTACCCCGGTCGCCGTCTCGACACCCTCCAGCCCCGGCGAGGAATTCACCTCCATCACCACCGGGCCGTGGTTCGACCGAAGCATGTCGACGCCGCATACGTTGAGGCCCATGGCCCGGGCCGCGCCGATCGCGGTGGAACGCTCCTGCGGCGTGATCCTCGCCGATTTGGCCGATCCGCCGCGGTGGAGGTTCGAACGGAATTCGCCCTCGCGCCCGCGCCGCTGCATCGATGCGACCACGCGGTCCCCGACGACGATGCAGCGAATATCCTCGCCCTTGGCCTCGGCGACATATTCCTGGACGAGGATGTTGGTATTGACGCCGCCGAATGCCTCGATGATCGAGGCGGCCGCCTTGGGCGTTTCGCCGAGGACGACGCCGATGCCTTGAGTCCCTTCGAGCAGCTTGATGATCACCGGCGCTCCGCCGGCGAGCTTCACGATCTCCTCGGCGTTGGAGGTCTTGTGAGCGAACACCGTCACCGGAAGGCCGATGCCCTTTCGCGAAAGGAGCTGCAGGCTGCGCAGCTTGTCGCGCGAGCGGGAGATGGCGACACTCTCGTTGACGCAATAGACCCGCATCATTTCGAACTGCCGCACCACGGCGGTGCCGAAGAAGGTGACGGAGGCGCCGATCCGCGGGATCACCGCGTCGGGCCTGGCGAGCACCTTGCCGTGATAGTGGATCTTCGGCCGGTGCGAGGCGATGTCGATCGTGCAGCGCAGATGGTTGATCGTGTCGATCTCATGCCCACGCGCCCGCGCCGCCTCGATCAGCCTCCTGTGCGAATAAAGCTGAGGGCTCCGGCAGAGGAGGACGATCTTCATTCGGCGGGGGTTTCCAGCGCTTCAATTTCGGGGGGGTGCCGGTCCGACAAGCGATAGGAGCGCGCCGGATCGACCAGGAAGCGCCGCCGGATCGCTTCGCGGCCCAGCAGCATGCGAAAGCCCATGACGTCGCGATCCGCCAGGGTCAATTCAATCGTCCAGTCGATCGAGCCCAAGCGGGCAATGGTCTCGACCACGATCCTGAATTCGGATTCGCCGTTCGAGCTCTTCACCCAGCGTTCGTCCTTCACGGGCGCGACGCAGGCGATCTCCGGCGTGTCGACACCCTGACGCGGGTGGATGAGAAACTCGACGTGCGGCTCGCCCCGATCGGTGAACCTGCGCGTGCCGAAGCTGTGGATCGAGGAGGTGCGGGCGCCCGTGTCGATCTTTGCCTTGATCGGCACGGGCAGGAGATCGGGTAGCAGCACCCATTCGCGCCATCCGATCACGGGCCGCTCGCGCTTCAAGGCTCTTACCCGGGGAGGCACCCGAGCCTTCTATCAGCGTGCCGGGCGGATTGGAAAGGGAAGGCGGTGGCGGAGCCGCGCCCGCTTGATTAAGCGAATAGGATGACAATCCAGCGTCTCCTCGTGATCGCCTTCTGGAGCGCCGCCTGCTTCGCGCTCGTCATGGCTTCGCTGCCCAAGCCGCCGCAGCTCCCCGGTGAGCCGAGCGACAAGATCCAGCACATCATGGCATTCGCAACGCTGGCGGCGCTCGGGGCCGCCGCTTACCCAAGGACGCCTCTGGTTCGACTCCTCATCGGCCTTGCGGCTTTCGGGGCGCTCATCGAGATCATCCAGCTGATCCCACCCCTGCACCGGGATGCGCAGCTCACCGACCTTCTTGCGGATGTCGCCGCCGCCGCCGTGGTGCTCGGGCTGGTCCGGCTGCTCCGAAGGCGGGCAAGCGCCCGCTAGACCTTGATCGGATCAGGCTGAATCAGCCTGATCCGATCAAGGTCTCAATCATATGAAAAGGGCCTGATTGGGACCCCATCGAAGTACTACTTCGATGGGAACCCCTTCACGGCTTCGGCGGAAGCGCGTAGCGCTTCCACCTCAACCGATCAGGCCCTAGACGAGAGAATCAGCTCCCGCCTAGCATCTTGTCGACGGTGGTGCTGGTCACCGAATGATAGGTCGGCCGCGCCCGCGCGTAGATGCGGGTGGCGATCGGGCGGCCCCATTCGCCTTGCGCGGCCAGCGCCTCGAACAGCGGCGCCACGAATTTGCGGCGGCCCATCGAGGTGAGGAAGCGTTCGGCAGCCGGGACGGCCGGTTCGTAGCGGTTGGCGATGGCGAGCTTCAGCCAGGCGAACAGCACTTCGCTGTTGCCCATGCCGGAGAGGCCGAAGCTTCGATCGAGCTGCGCCAGCCGCTCCTTCGGCAGCTTGCGGGGGAGCGCGTTCAGGAAACGAAGCCGCTCGGCGGTATTCCAGCTGGCGAAGGGCACCGCCGCGACCGGGCCGCCGGCATTGAACGCGCGCGCGGCCGCGTCGACGGGAGCGAAGGCTCCGGCATCTGGGCGCGCGACGTTGGCCGGAAGGCCGGGCCGGTAAACCCATTCGTCCAGCCGGAGCGTTCGCTCGAGCGCCTGGTCCCCGCGGATGAGATTGGCGCGAAGGTCGGCGAGGAAGCGGGCCGAGGTCATCGGCTGGAAGGCGTGGCGGTCGAAATAGGAGCGGAGATAGGCGTCGAACCGCTCGCGGCCGACAGTGCGTTCGATCGTGCGCAGGAAGGCCGCGCCCTTGTCGTAGACGATGCCGCTCGAATCCGCGCCGCTCTCGTCGTGGAGGCGCGTGCCGGGCGCCGTGGCGCCAAGCTCCTTCAGCGCGCTTTCGATATCGGCGAAGGAGAGCGCCTCTTCCTGGGCTGCGCGGCCGGTGCCGTAAAGCGCCTCCATGATCCGGTTTTCAAAATAGGAGGTGAAGCCTTCGTTGAGCCAGCTGTCGGACCAGACCGCGTTGGTGACGAGGTTGCCCGACCAGGAGTGGGCCAGCTCGTGCGCGACGAGGCCGACCAGGCTTCTGTCGCCAGCGATGAAGGTGGGGGTGAGGAAGGTCAGCGTCGGGTTCTCCATGCCGCCATAGGGAAAGGCGGGCGGGAGGACGATCATGTCGTAGCGGCCCCAACGATAGGGGCCGTAAAGGGCCTCGGCGGCGGTCACCATTTTCTCGGTGTCGACCAGCTCGGCGGCCGCGGCCGGCAGCGTCGCGGGCTCGGCATAGACGCCGGTGCGCGGGCCGAGCGGCTGGAAAGCGATGTCGCCCACCGCGAGCGCGATGAGATAAGGCGCAACCGGCTTGTCCATGCGGAAACGGAAGGCACGGCCGCCGGTTGCCGGCTCCCCCTCGGGCGTGAGCCGTTCGCCGCTCATCACCGCCTTCAGCGGCTCGGGCACGATGATCCGCGCCTCCCACGTCTGTCGGATTCCGGGGCTGTCCTGGGTCGGGATCCAGGTCCGGTTGAGAATTGGCTGCCCCTGGCTGAACAGGAAGGGGTGCCGCTTGCCCGCGGTCTGCTGGGGCGACAGCCATTGCAGCGCCTCCGCGCCGGGAGCGCTGTGATAGGTGACGACGATCCGCCGGGCGCCGTGCAGCGTCACCGTCAAGGGGGAGCCCATCTCCGGGTCGGCAACGCCCTGGGTATAGGGCAATTCTCGTCCGCGGCCGTCGGTGACGCCCGCGATCACCAGCCCCTTATTGTCGAGCACGATCTCCCGCGCTCCCGGCGCGGCGGCTAGGTCGAGGGTCGCCGTGCCGCCGAGCCGCTTCGCCTGGAAATCCGCTGCCAGATCGAGCGCGACATGCGTGACCCGCGCAACCTCCGGCTGGGCGTAGCTGCGATTGTCCTTGGCGTCCGGACTCAGCAGGAGCGGAGCCACCACCCGCCCGGCGGGCGCGGCGTTCCCCTGCAAGGCAGGGCTGCAGGCTGTAAGGGCGGCGGTGAGAGCGAGGACGAGCGCGGCGGGTAAGCGGAACAAGGGCAGGCTCCAATCGGGGGTGGACCGTATATTAGTTAATCCGGCTCCGGTGCAGCAACAAGGCCGTCCCAGGCCGCCTCGGCGGCGCGCCAGCCCGCATCAACCGCAAGCTCCGATGCGATACCGATCGCCAGGCCTGCTCCGACATCGGTCGGATAGTGGGCACAGCGGGGGATTTGCGCGAGCGCCACGCCGGCCGCCAGGCCGTAAGCGGCGCCCGCATGGTCCGGAAGCTCCCGGGCAAAGGCGCGGGCCGCCGAGGCCGCGCCGGCGCTGTGGCCGGAGGGGAAGCTCGTCTCCTCCTTGGCATGATCGTCGCCGGGCTGCATCTTGTGCGCATCCAAGGCCTCGTCGCGCGAGCGGGGGCGGGTCCGGTCGACGCGATGCTTGACGAAATTCTTGAGCGCGGTGGCGAGCTCGTGGGAGGCGAGCATCCGCACCCCGGCGCGCATCAGCCGGCGATCGCGTCGAAGCAGGCCGGCGGCGAACAGGGCGGCTGAGAGCGCGCGGATTTGCGGCTGGTCGCCAATCTCGCTGAGCGTCGACAGCAGCCTGATCGGCGGCGCCTTGCGGATCGGCTCCACCGCGTCGGCGACTGCCGCATCGGCCTCCTGGATGGCTTCGGCAGCGTCATTCGCGTCGGAAAAGGTGATAACCATGGCGCCCTCAACGCGGCGCGGTGGCACTGGTGCCCTTAGTCGATCTCAGCCGAACTGCGCCCTGACGGCAATTATTTTTTCAGCACGCCCATCGCGGCCGCCACCATGGCTTCCGTCGCCGTCGCGATCGTCGGCTCCGCGTCCGGAGCCCAGAAGGGGCTGTGGAGCGAGGGGAGCTTGGCGGGATCTCCGCCCGCTTTCTGCCAGACCGGCTGAGGAACGCCGCCGACCCAGAAGATCGTGCTTTCGATGCTTGTGTCCGCAAGGTGGAAGCGGCCGAAATCCTCACCGGCCATGACCGGCGGCACGTCGCGAACGCGGTCCGCGCCGAGGCGCTCGGTCAGCAGCCTTTTGGTGCTGGCGGTAAGCTTTTCGGTGTTGATCGTAGCCGGCGTGTAGAGGTCTTCGCGGATCGTCACCTCCGGAAGCCGGTCCTCGGGAATGCCGTAAGCCAGCGCCTGGCCGCGGGCGATCCGCTTGATGCCGTCAAGCAGCGCGCGGCGACTCTGGTCGGTATAGCTGCGCACGGTCAGCAGCATGCTGGCTTCGTCGGAAATGATGTTGTGCTTGGCGCCGGCATGGAAGCTTCCCACCGTCACCACGCCAGGATCGAGCGGGTTCAGCGTCCGGCTCACCAGCGTCTGCAGCGCCATCACGATGCTGGAGGCGACCACCACCGGGTCCTTGGCGGTGTGCGGCGCCGCGCCATGGCCGCCGACGCCGCGCACCTTGATGTCGACGCTGTCCACGTTGGCGAGAGCTGGCCCCTGAGTGATGCCGATCACGCCGGCCGGGAGCACCGCCGCATTGTGGAACGCCAAGGCGTGGGTGGGCTTGGGGAAGCGCGTGTAGAGGCCGTCCTCCAGCATCGCGCGCGCACCCTCGCTTGTCTCCTCGCCGGGCTGGGCGATCATCACCAGCGTTCCGGACCACAGAGTCTTCGCAGCCGCGAGCCGGCGGGCGGCGCCGATCCAGGCGGTCATGTGCGTGTCGTGCGCGCAAGCGTGCATCACGCCGCTTTCAACCCCGGCCAGGCTCGTGCCGCGCACCTTGCTTGCGAAGGGAAGCCCGGTCTGCTCGATCACCGGAAGCCCGTCCATGTCGGCTCGAAGCAGCAGGACCGGTCCCGGGCCGTTCTTCATCACTGCGACGACACCCGTTTTGCCCACTCCGGTGGTCACATCGAAACCGAGCTTCTTGACCTCCGCGGCGAGCTTTGCGGCGGTCTTCACCTCCTGCATCGACAGCTCCGGGCTCGCGTGCAAATCCCGATAGAGGGCGAGCAGCGACGGCATGTCCTTCGCGACCGCGTCGCGGAGCGTGTCGGCATGCGCGGGCGCGGAGGCGAGAAGGGCGGCTGCG
>JALYGI010000273.1 GCA_030777185.1 Pseudomonadota bacterium | reverse complement strand
GGGCGAGCTGAAATTGGAGAGTGTTGAGACTTTATGCAAATCATCGTTCGCGACAACAATGTCGACCAGGCGCTGAGAGCGCTCAAGAAGAAGCTCCAGCGTGAAGGCGTCTACCGCGAGATGAAGCTGCGCCGTCACTACGAAAAGCCGTCCGAGAAGCGCGCCCGCGAGCGCGCCGCCGCCGTCCGCCGCGCCCGCAAGCTCGAGCGCAAGCGCCTGGAACGCGACGGCAGCCCGCGCTGAAGCCGGGTAGCGTGTCGGGCGGGCACAAGCGCCCCATCGCTTCAACGATGCTTGCTTTCGAATGAGGCGGCGGCGATACATTCGCCGCCGTTTCCTTATCTGCCAAAGGTTCCTCCGATGTCCGTCACCGCGGTTCCGCTTCGCCCGATCAAGAAGGGCTCGCTCACCAAGCTTTGGGTGGGGCTCGGGGCGCTGAGCCTGGCGGCCGGTGGGCTCGCCTGGGCCGGGACCAGCGGCCAGCAGGTCACGACCACCCAGTCGGGCCTCCAGCTCCAGGTGCTGAAGGAAGGCACCGGCCCGCAGCCGACTACGAGCGACATCGTTCTTGTTCACTATACGGGAAAGCTCGAGGACGGCACCGTCTTCGATTCCACGGAGGGCAAGCAGCCCGTTCCCTTCCCAGTCACTGGGGTCATCCCGGGCTTCACGGAGGGCCTCCAGCTGATGCAAAAGGGCGGCACCTACCGCCTCAAGATCCCGCCGGATCTCGCTTATGGGTCAAAGGGCGCCGGCGGCGTGATCCCGCCCAACGCAACCCTCGATTTCAAGATCCAGCTGATCGACATCGCTCCTGCCTCTGCGCTCCAAGGCATGATGCCGCCCGGCGGCGGCGGGATGTAAGCGTCGGCGGCGCGCACGTAACCAACCTGTTGGGGGAGTGTAGTTTTGGGACGCCTCTCCTGGGCGGCCCCGATCCGGCGCTGCCACGCTTGACCCGCGCGCGGAGACGGTGCTTACGAACGGCATGACTGACGACATCGCCGCGCGCCTCGCAGGCCAGAACATCATCCTCCCGCAGCCGGCCGCGCCCGTCGCCGCCTATGTGCCGGCGGTGCAGGTCGGCAATCTCCTCCACGTTTCGGGCCAGCTGCCGTTCGACAACGGCCAGGTGATGACCGGCCGCCTCGGCGAGGACCGCGATCTCGCTTACGGCTATGCCGCAGCGCGGGCATGCGGCATCATGCTGCTCGCTCAGATCAACAAGGCGGTGGGAGACCTGCATCGGGTCGAGCGCATCGTGAAGCTCGGCGTGTTCGTGAATTCGGCAGGAAGCTTCACCGATCAGCCTAAGGTCGCCAATGGAGCTTCGGAGCTGATGGAGCAGGTGTTCGGCGAGATCGGCCGGCATGCGCGAAGCGCGGTCGGCGTGCCAACGCTGCCGCTCGGCGCCGCGGTTGAGGTCGATGCAATTGTCGCGATCAGGGCCGGTTGAAACGGCTGCTCCAGGCACCGGGCGCAAGCGCATCGGACGGCTGACCGCCTCGCCGCTCGCGCATCGCGGTCTCCATGGCCGGGGGCGGATCGAGAATAGCCGCGCAGCCTTTGCCGCGGCGATCCGCAAGGGTCACGGCATCGAGCTCGACGTCCAGGCGAGCAGCGACGGCCATGCCTTTGTCTTCCACGATTACGAGCTGGACCGGCTGACGGAGGAGAGCGGCTGCGTCGCCGATCGTACCTCCGCTGAGCTCAAGCGGATCCGGCTCAAAGGCAGCGAGGAGACGATCCCGACCCTCACTGAGATCCTGGAGCTGATCGGTTCGCAAGTCCCCGTCCTCATCGAGGTAAAGGCGCCGGACCGGAACGTCACTGCATTGTGCCTATCGGTGATGCGGGCGCTTGAAGGCTATCGCGGCCCGGTCGGCGTGATGTCGTTCAATCCGGAGGTGTCGCGCTGGTTCGCCGTTCACGCGCCGCGGGTGACTCGCGGGCTGGTGGTGACGGAGAGCGAAAAGGGGCGGCTGCGTGGCTGGATCGAGCGCCGCTTCGCCCTCTGGCGCGCGCGGCCCGAATTCCTCGCCTATGACGTGCGTGATTTTCCCTCGCGCTTTGCCAGCCGGGCGCGGCGGCGCGGCCTGCCCGTGTTCACCTGGACGGTGCGCAACGCCAAACAAGCCAAGATCGGCCGCATCAACGCCGATCAGATAATCTACGAGGCTGCATAGCCCGGATCCTCACCTCCGGAGTTGATCCGGCCTGACGAAGTGCTTCGATTTAGCCGTTTTTCCCTCTACTGCCCTTTCATGGCAGAACGAGACAGCGAAATCCTGGCACGCATCGGCGACGGCGTTTCGCGCTTCGATCCAGGCGAATGGGATCGCTGCGCAGGAGCGGACAACCCGTTCCTCAGCCACGCCTTTCTCTCGGCGCTCGAGCAATCGGGCAGCGCCACCGCGCGTACCGGCTGGCAACCGGTCCCCATCGCCATCGACGGGCCGGACGGGCACGCGGCCGCTCTTATGCCGGCCTACGCCAAGAGCCACAGCCAGGGCGAATATGTGTTCGACCATGGTTGGGCGAGTGCATACGAGCGGGCCGGCGGGCGCTATTACCCGAAGCTCCAGATCGCGGTCCCGTTCACGCCGGTGCCGGGGCGGCGGCTGCTCACCTCCAATTCTTCGCTGGCGCCGAGGCTGATCGCGGCCGCCGAAGCCGTCGTTGCGAACCACGGTCTTTCCTCCGCGCACGCCACTTTCATCGACCCGAGCGAAGTGCCGATTTTCGAAGAGGCGGGTTGGCTGATCCGCGTCGACAGCCAATTCCATTGGCATAATGAGGGTTTCTCGAGCTTCGACGACTTCCTCGCCCAGCTCTCGTCGCGAAAGCGTAAGGCGATCAGGAAGGAGCGCCGGGACGCTCTGGCGGGGCTGACGGTCCAGCACGTCACCGGAAGCGGGATCAGCGAGCGCCACTGGGACGCCTTCTGGCATTTTTACCAGGATACCGGCTCCCGCAAATGGGGCCGCCCCTACCTCACCCGCCGCTTCTTCTCGCTGCTCGGAGAGCGCATGGCCGACAAGGTCCTGCTCGTCTTCGCCATGGACGGGGATCGGCCGATTGCCGGCGCGCTCAACCTCATCGGCGCTGACACGCTCTACGGCCGCTACTGGGGCACGACGGCGGAGGTCCCACATCTCCATTTCGAGATCTGCTACTATCAGGCGATCGACTTCGCGATCGCACGTGGCTTGATGCGTGTCGAAGCGGGCGCGCAAGGTGGGCATAAGCTGAGCCGCGGCTACCGTCCCGTCCCGACTTACTCGGCCCATTATCTGGCCGATCCCAGCCTTCGCCGAGCGGTCGCGGATTTCCTCGCGGCGGAGCGCCGGGCGGTGGAGCATGAGATCGAGGCGCTCAAGGAAATGATGCCGTTCCGGAAGGGTTGAGGCCGCTTGCACGGCCTCGTGCCGGTCCTATGATCCGCGTATTCCGAAGAGGGGATTCTCGATGCTGAAACGGCTTTGCGCCTGCCTTTGCCTGTGCCTTGCGATACCCTTGGCCGCGGCCCCGGCCGAGGGCCCCTCCCGCATCCTCGAGCCGCGAGACCTCTTCTCGCTCGAAATCGCAGCCGATCCGCAGATCAGCCCCGACGGCAGCCGCATCGCCTATGTCCGCCGCTCGGGCGACATCATGACAGACCGGATGCGGCCGACCATTTGGCTCGTCGACACGCGCACCGGCCAGCAGATGCCGCTCGTCGCCGGCACCGGCGCCCATAGCCGCCCGCGCTGGTCCCCTGACGGCAAGCGCCTCGCTTACGTGTCCAGCGCGGAAGGCGGCGCGGCGCAGCTTTTCGTGCGCTGGATGGACAGCGGCGAGTCGGTGCGGATCACCGGCCTCCCCGACAGCCCGACCAGCATCGCCTGGTCTCCCGACGGGCGGCAAATCGCCTATTCGATGTTCGTTCCCGGCGAGGGCATGACCCTGGGCAGCCTGCCCAAGAAGCCCGAGGGCGCCAAATGGGCCGATCCGCTGGAGATTCATACGGCAGTCAGCTACCGCACGGACGAGGAAGGTTATCTGAAGCCCGGCTTCAGCCACATTTTCCTGGTTTCCGCGGATGGCGGCGCGCCGCGTCAGCTGAGCTTCGGCAATTATCACGACAACGGCCCCTTGAGCTGGACTCCGGATGGGCGGACGATCCTATTCAGCGGCAACCGCTCACCCGAATGGGAGCGCGAACCGCTCAACACCGAGGTCCACGCGCTGGATGTGGCGAGCGGGCGGATTGCGGCGCTCACCAGCCGCGCGGGACCGGACAACGATCCCCTGGTGTCGCCCGATGGCCGGCTGATCGCCTTTACCGGCTTCGACGACAAGCGCCTCGGCTATCACAACAACGTGCTTTATGTGATGAACCGCGACGGCACCAACCGGCGCGCCCTCACCGAAAGCCTCGATCGCAGCATCGAGGCGCCTTATTGGTCCGCCGACAGCCGGGCCCTCTACGTCTCCTATGACGAACGCGGCGAAACCCGGATCGCGCGCGTGGGGCTCGACGGCTCAGTCCGCACGGTGGCCGAGGGCGTCAGCGGCGGCCCGCTCGATCGCCCCTATACGGGCGGCAGCTATAGCGTCGCCCGCGACGGAACGATCGCCATGACCAGCGGCACCGCCACTCGCCCGGCCGACGTGGCGGTCGTGCGAGGCGGAACCAAGCGGCAGTTGACGCGGCTCAATTCCGAGCTGCTCGACAGTAAAAGCCTGGGCCAGGTGCGCAAGATCACGGTTCCGTCGAGCCATGACCGGCGGCCGATCGACGCATGGCTGACGCTTCCGGCCCAGTATCGAGAAGGAGAGCGCTACCCGCTGATCCTGGAGATTCACGGCGGGCCCTTCTCCGCCTACGGCCCCCATTTCGCGACCGACAACCAGCTTTACGCCGCCTCTGGCTATGCCGTTTTGTCGGTCAACCCACGCGGCTCCACCTCGTACGGCGCCGAATTCGCGAACCTCATCCACCATGCCTATCCCGGGCATGATTATGACGACCTGATGAGCGCGGTCGACGCAGCGATCGCGCAAGGGGTGGCGGACCCCAACCGCCTGTTCGTTACCGGCGGATCGGGCGGCGGCGTGCTCACCGCCTGGATCGTCGGCAAGACCAACCGCTTCAAGGCCGCGGCGACGCAGAAGCCGGTGATCGATTGGGCGAGCTTCGCGCTGACGGCCGACAATCCGGCCTTCTTCTCGCGCTACTGGTTCGGCAAATATCCGTGGGAAGATCCGCAGGCCTTTTGGTCGCGCTCGCCGCTCTCGCTGGTCGGCAACGTCAAGACGCCGACCCTGGTTGTCGTCGGAAGCGAGGATTACCGCACGCCGGTCAGCGAGGCCGAGCAATATTATTCTGCGTTGCAGCTCCTGGGAGTGCCGACCGCGCTGGTGAAGGTGCCGGGGGCAAGCCATGGCACCATCGCCGGACGCCCTTCACACAGCGGCGCCAAAGCAAGCGCGATCCTGGCCTGGTTCGAACGTTACAAAGAAGGAATGCCCTCCTCGCAGGCGGCATCCGGACAGTAGATCAGGCGGCGGCGCGGCGGCCGGTGGCGGAAAGCCAGGCCCGCGCCTGACGCTGGGCCTCGGCGATCTCGCGCGCGCTCATTTCGTCGGCGATCTCGGCGCGGCTTTCCTGGCCACGCTCGCTGCCGTTGAGAGCGGCGAGGTTGAACCATTTGTGCGCTTCAACGAGATCGACCTCGATCCCGTGCGTCCCCGTCGAATACGCCACCCCCAGCTCATAAAGCGCATCCGCATCGCCGCGGGCTGCATCCTGCATCCGGCTTTCCATCAGGAAGGCGGTGCTCTTGAAACTGTTCCCCATAACGTGCCCCTCTTTTCTCGTGAGGCATGTCTGGGGCACCTTTCCCCAACAAATGGTTAACGCGCTGGTGATGAAATTCAGAGCACTTCCCGAAAAAGTGGGAACCATTGAGTAGGTCGCCATGCCCCCCGGGCATGGCTTCGCAGTCCGGGGGACTGCGCACCTACTCAATTTTCGGCCGGGAATGATCAGGCACGGATGAGCAGGTGCGACCTTCCCCGAAGGTCGCAGCCGCGCCTGGGAAGCGCGGCGGCCGGCTCATCCCCCGGCAATCCGTAGCCATGCTGGGGGCATGGCGACCTGATCATCTCCGGACATAGATCTGGAGCCTTTCTGATCCGACAAGGATCAGCAGGTCGCCATGTCCCCCGGACATGGCTGGGGCCTGCGGGGCAGGCCGCACCTGCTGATTCCGCCTTGTCGGGAAAGGCTCTAGCGGCCGTCGAAGGTGACGATTTTCACAGGCTCGCCGGCTCTGAGGGGCTGCTCGGGCGAGCGCCCGTTGAGCATCAGGAAGAGGTCGAGCGGATTTTCACCGGCGGTTCGTTCGGCCATCGTCC
>JALYGI010000272.1 GCA_030777185.1 Pseudomonadota bacterium | reverse complement strand
CGAGGAACTGGCCGTCCGCCCGAGCGGCCGATCCCGCGCCGAGGACCACCGACCCTGCTTCCGGCGGGGTTTCCACCGGCAGCGGCCGGAGGGGCGCGCTTTGCCACACCACCACCGCCTCGCTGTTACTGAGAGCGCCATAAGTGCGCAGCGAAGCCCAGCAGGTTGCGGCGCAGATCGCGCCCACCGCTAGGACGGCCAAGCCTGCCGCATTCCACCTCCTGCCCGCGCGCGCGTAGACGACGAGCAGAAGCAGGATAGCGCCTACCGCGGCAACCGTGCCTGCTATCGCCAGCATCCATTGCCATTGCGGCGGAGAAGCGGCGCCCACGAAGCGGCTCCACCAGCCGCTTGGCAGCGGGATGGTATTCTCGGCTCCCTGCGGAAACCCGGCTTCGCGCGCCAATCTCGTCCACAATATGCGCGTGGCCTCGGCGGATGGATGCTGCACCCAGGCAATGCCGGCATGTGCCGCTGCTTCGTCCAATCGATCCAGGCGTGCGAGTGCGACTGCAAGATTGTGCCGCGCCTTCCAGTCGAGCGGATGGCGCTCCACTCTCTCGCGGAACGACTGGGCCGTTGCAGCCCCGTCTGCCGCTGCAATCGGTTCTGGCGGCCAGATCGCCGCAAGGCACATCGCTAGCGCCATTGGATAGAGGTTGCGCCTGCTGAACATTGTCTTCGGGTCGAAACCGGGTGGGCGGCCTTGCTCGCGCCACAGCCGCTGGGCGCGTTCCAACCAGTCCGCAGGCAGCGATGATGCACGGCCGTATAGAAAGAGGTCGGCGTCGGACCAGAGCTCACGCCACGCATCATTCCCGCTGAACGAGGCCGGCACCGGCGCCGCCCGGTTGAGCTTCCAGCGCAAGCCGACATGATGCTGCCAGGCGCGGACGAGGCGCCGGCGCTCCGGCTCAGTGGCAGCGCGTTCCAGCTGCCGCAGAGTCTTGCCGAGCCGTGCATGGGACCCGCGGGCCAGCCGTTCCGGATCGTCGCGATAGGCACGCAGAAGAGCCAGCAGCAGCCAGAAGCCCGCGACCAGCGCGAACGGAAGGAGCAGGGCCGCCCGCCAGGCCGAATCGGACATCGGCGCCGGGGCTGCCGCGCTTCCCCTCAGAAGCGGAGGCAGCAATGCGGATCGGCGCGCCTTCGCCTGGGCGGCCGCGGCACCTTCCATACGCGCCTGCGCCGCGTCCGGCAGCACGTCGAGGCTAATCGCCTCAGTGCTGAGCGTGACATATTGGCCGCGGTGAGGATCGAATATGGACATTTGGACAGGGCCAAGGACGTGGCGGCCGGCCTCTCCGGGAATGAGATCGACTTCCTCCCGAAGCGTTTGTTCGAACATGGTTGCGCCGGGTATTTCGGTCAGCCTCGGCGCACCGGCGCTTTCAAACGCGCGCGAGATCTTGCGCGCGGGCAGCCCCTTCACGCTTGGCCAATTGCCCATGCCCGACAGCGTCAAGGTCCAGGTCAGCCGCTGGCCCACCACCGCCTGGGCCGGAGCGACCGACGCGCGGAGAGCGAAGCGGCCGACCGCACCAAGGAAGTCTCTGGGCGGCGGAGGAAGCGGGCGGACCGCAATCGAAGCGGGCTTGCTTCGCACGGTGACGGTCTCGGTGATCGCACGCTCATAATCCATCGTCCTGACCATCCCGGTCTTGAGGACCATGACCTGCCGGGCCGGGCGAAGCGCGAGCGTGCCGGGTTGAAGGACCAGCCCGCGCGTGCGGTAGCTTAAAGTAGCCAACTGAGTTCCGTCCGCTGGCGGCATCACCTTTTGGATCGGCCCGTTCCAGGGCTCGATGATGAGCGGCGGATCCCAACTGAGCGGCCCCTCCAGATAGGAAAAGGCGTTCCAGTCGACGCGCCAGCTGAGGCCGAGGTCGAATATTTCGCCAGCCCAGAGCGGGCGAGCCGGAGTCTCGAACCGCCCCACTGCCTTCGCTTCACCTGCCGCTTGTGCAGGCCCGGCAAGGACCGATAGTGCGCCAAGGACGCAGAGGGACCTTCCAAGCCTCACCAGACCTGAGCCTCGCCGTCTTCCGCAGCCGGCTGCTGCATCAGCCTGAACAGCTCAGCCGGCGAGGCTGTGCCCCTGATCCGCTCAAGCTGATAAAGCGGCATTGCCAAGGAGGCGCTTCGCCATTCGGCTGCCTCGAATTCGTCGCGGCGGCTGCCGCCGACGCTTTTCAGGCTTTGCTTTTCGGCGAGGCCCTTGGCTTCCTCGCTCTTGCCGCCGGCTTCCGGCTTCTGCGGGTAGTTGGGGTCCACGACCGGCACTTCCCCCTCAGCATCGACGCGCTCGCTGGCCGGGTCGGGCGGCCCGGCGCCCTCATCGCGGATGGGCGGCGGCGGGACGAGCAGCCGCCTCAGCTTGGCCGCCACCCCCTGCCAGTCGGCGGCCGAGGGGTCGAGCCTGCGCCCCCGCTCGACGGCCGCCAGACCATCGCGAAGCACGCCTTCCGACAGCGGCTGGGCGAGCCCCCGCTGCACCTCTCCGTAGCGGGTCGCCGCCTCCGCGAATGCCAGATAATCCGATGCACCGAGGCTTGGTCGCTCGACCAGCTTCGCGACGATTTGATTGACGATCTCGACGGCGTCGTCCTCCTCGTGAAGTTCCGTCGCCGTCGCGATCCGCGGCTGCAGCGCTCCAAGCACGACCAGAGCGGCCAAGCCAGCCGCCGCCGCCAGCGGCGACCGGTCGGCAGCGCGGCGGATCTTCGGCCGCGCCAGCCACTCGCTACGGGCACTCCAGGCGAGCATCAGAACTGCTGCGATCAGGAAATAGGCGAAGCGATCCCCCCGGCGCGATCCCGAGCTTCCCGGCGCCGCACCGAAAGCAGTGCCATATCCGACCGCGGCCACCACGGCTGCGTCGGCGGCATCTTTTTCATCGAGATATTTGCCGCCCGACTCGCCGGCAATCTCCCGGAGGCTGGCAGCGTCGAGGCGAGAGACGACCGGGGTTCCCAAAGGGTCCAGCAGCGGCCTGCCGTCTGCTCCTGTAATGGTCGCTCCTGCAGGCGTGCCGACGCCGATCGCGATCACCGCGATGTTCCGCGCGCGGAGATCGGCCAGCCGATCGCGCCAGGCGTCGGATTCAGCCTCTCCGTCGCTGATGATCACCAGCCGTCGCTGGGTCGACTCGGGGCTGAAAGCGGCGGCTGCGACTTTCAGGAGCGAAGCCAAGTTGGTACCTTGGTCCAGAACGTGATCCGGAAGGAGGTTCGGGAGGTAGCCATTGTAGAGCGACCGGTCATCCGCCGGCGGTGCCAGCAGGTGCGCGGTCCCGGCAAAGGCAATCAGCCCGATCTTCTGGTCGCGAAGATCCTCGGCCAGCTGCGCAGCGATCGCACGCCCACGCTCCAGCCGTGAGGGCGCGACATCCTTGGCGAGCATGCTTCTCGACAAATCGAGCGCGATCAGCACTTCGCCCGATTGGGCATAGGTGGCTTGCGGAGCTTGCCCCCATTGCGGCCGCGCGAGGGCAAGGATCACCAGCAACACCGCCGACCAGAAACGCCACTGGACCCGCGCGCCCCTCGCGGCGGCGGCGTGGAAGCGGACGCGGCCGCGCTCGACGGCGCCGCGCCTGATGTGCGGCAGGTGCCGCGCGGGTGCAGCAAGGCCGCGCCTCTTCTTCCACTCCAGGAGCAGGATCAGCACCGGCGCGATGACCAGCAACAGCATGTAGGGCCAAGCGAAAGTCATGCCGAAACGCGCCGCGCGCTCTTCGATTGCCGTCCGCCGAGCCCCGGATAAGCGAGGATCAGCAACAGCAAAGCGGGCACAGTGGCCCATGCGAACAGCTCGGTGACGATCGCGTGGGTCTTGACTTGAGTCTCGATCTTACGGGCGGAGTCGATCGCGGCGAAGGCGGAGGACACCGCCTTGGCATCGTCGGCCTTGAAGGAATGGCCGCCGGTCTCCGCCGAAATGATGCGCAGCGCGTCCACGTCGAGGCTGGACGGCCGCTGCTGCGTGCCCGTGCGCCGGCCGCTGGCGTCGAAGACGGGAAAGGGAACCATGCCGTTGCGCCCGGTCCCGATCGTGTAGACGGGAATCTTGCGGTGGCGTGCGATTGCCGTTGCCTGCGGAGGTGTCAGCGTCCCGCTGGTATTCGCGCCGTCGGTGAGCAGGACGACGAACGCACCCACCCCGCTCGCGGTGCCGCGGTTCGCTTCCAGATTGGCCAGCGAGATGCCGAGCCCGTCGCCGATCGCGGTGCCGTCCTCGACGAGGCCGATCCTCAGCCGAGCAACCTGCTTTTCCAGCCAGTCATGCTCGGTTGTGAGCGGGGCCAAGGTGTAAGCGCGGCCCGCGAAGAGGACGATGCCGATGCGGTCGCTCGGCCGGCCGGTGATGAATCCCTGGATGACCGGCCTTACCGCCTCAAGCCGATTGATCGGCCCATTCGGACTGGAATAATCCTCCGCCAGCATTGAGGTCGAAAGATCGACCGCCAGCATCAGATCATATCCCCGCGATACCACCTCCTGCCGCTCGTCCTTGCGCTGCGGGCGCGCGGCGGCAAAGATCAACAGAACCATGGCGGCATAGAGGCCGATGATCCGCCACTCCTGGACTCGGGCGCGGTCCGCCGGCACCCAGGCCGCGGCATAAGGGACCAGAAGTACGGGAGTCCGGCCGCGATGCCTTCGCCAGAACATAACCGCCGGTATCAGCAACAATGCCAGCAGCAGCCAGCCATTGTCGAACCGAAAGGACGTCATGCCGCGAGCGAAGGCGACCCGCGGACCTTCCGTCCCCTGGTTCGAAAGAAGCGGACGAGCGCGTCAAGCGGATCGGCGCCTGCATCGACGACGAGCCGGTCCGCAGGATTGGGCCACCAGGCCGACCATATCCGCTCCCTCCGCTCCCGCCACGCCGCGTGCGCAGCACGGGCGGAGGGCGAGGCGTCCACCCAAACGAGATCGTTCACGTCGGGATCGTAGGCGACGAAGTTCCCGGCTGAGGGGCCGGTGCGCTCCCATTCGTCCTCGACCCTGATGCCGACGACCTGGTGGCGCGACCGGATCGCGGCCCATTCGGGCGGCGGAGGATCGCTG
>JALYGI010000271.1 GCA_030777185.1 Pseudomonadota bacterium | reverse complement strand
GCGCCAGCGCGTCGAGCGACTGCCCCGCGGCGCCAAGCGGGCGCAGGGCTGGCGCCGCGCAGGCCGTCGTCATCAGCGCCAGGCCGCCCGCCACGATTTCCCGCCTGTTGATCACGGCGTTTCTCCTCGTCACCAATTGTACATGGAGCCGTCCTCCAGCCGGTTCACCGGCAGATAGGCGCGGCGATAGGGATAGCGGGCGGCGAGCTCTTCATCGATCTCGACACCGAGCCCGGGTGCCTCGCCTGGATGAAGGCTGCCGTTCGCGAAGCCATAGGCATGCGGGAATACGGCGTCCGTCTCCGGCGTGTGGCGCATATATTCCTGCACGCCGAAGTTCGGCACCGACAGATCGAAGTGAAGCGCCGCGGCCATGGTCACGGGGGAAAGGTCGGTGGCGCCGTGGCAGCCAGTGCGGACATTGAACATGTCCGCAAAGGAGGCGATCCGGCGCAGGTGGGTGATGCCGCCGGCGTGAACGACGGTGGCGCGTATATAGTCGATCAGCTGCTCCTGGATGAGCTGCTTGGCGTCCCAAACTGAATTGAAGATCTCGCCCACCGCGATCGGCGTTGTCGTGTGGTGGCGGATAAGGCGGAAGCTGTCCTGATTGTCGGCCGGCGTCGGGTCCTCCATCCAGAAGGGCCGATAGGGCTCGAGATCTTTGCCGAGCCGCGCTGCCTCGATTGGGGTCAGCCGATGGTGGACATCGTGGAGAAGGTGAACATCCCAGCCGAGCCTGTCGCGCGCCGCGGCGAAGAGCTCGGGCACGACATGGAGGTACTTCTCGGTCGACCAGACATTCTCGGTTGGAAGTTCGGCGTCGGCAGGCTCGTAGAAGAGTCGGTCTTTCGAGACGCCGTAGGTCGAGGCCAGTCCGGGCACGCCGGACTGGAGCCTGATCGCCTTGTAGCCGAGATCGCGGTAGCGCTCTGCTTCGGCGACCGTATCCTCGATCGTGATCCCATTGGCGTGGCCATAGACCATCACCCCGTCACGCGACGCACCGCCGAGCAGCTGGTAGACGGGGAGGCCGGCCGCCTTGCCCTTGATGTCCCACAGCGCCATGTCGACGGCGGCGATGGCGGACATCGTGACCGGGCCCCGCCGCCAATAGGCACCGCGATAGAGGAATTGCCAGATGTCCTCGATCCGGTGGGCGTCCCGCCCGACGAGGCAGGGAATCACGTGATCGCTGAGGTAGCTCGCCACAGCCAGCTCGCGGCCATTGAGCGTTGCATCGCCGACTCCGGTCAGGCCGTCGCGAGTCTCGATCTTCAGGGTTACGAAGTTCCGGCCGGGACAGGTGACGATCACCCTGGCCGAGACGATCTCCAGCAACGCTCCTCTCCATCACGAGCGGGCGCGGCCGGAAGGCGCGCCTTATGCTTCTCCTGATAGCGCTAACATGCTAATGCATGTGTCACAACGGCTATATGGCTAACATGGCGCGAATGCTCGATCACACCAGCTCCTCTTTTGCAGCGGCCCGGGCCCTGCTTGCGCTGTTCTTCCTGCTCCTGCTCATGCTTGCTCCGTCCTCCGCCTCGGCCGAGGACGGCTACGATCTGTGGCTGCGCTACAGCCGGGTCGAGGAGCCATGGCAAAGCCGCTACGCCGCCTCGGCCACAGCCTTGGTCGGCGAGCCTTCCTCCCCTACCCTCGTTGCGGCGCGAGATGAGCTGCGGCGCGGACTGCAGGGGCTGCTCGGGAAAAGCCTCGAAACACATCCCGATGTCGACGCCGACGGCGCCATCGTCTTCGGCACGCCGCAATCCTCGTCCGCGATCGCGCGGGCGAGGCTGCCGCTCGATCGTCTGGGCCGCGAAGGCTATCTGATTCGCAGGGTCCGCCTAAACGGGCGCCGCGCGACAGTGATCGCCGCCAACAGCGACATCGGCGTCCTCTACGGCGTCTATGCCCTGCTCCGGCAGATGCAGACGCGGCAGCCGATCGAGACGCTCGATCTTGCCGACGCTCCCAAGGTGAAGCTCCGCCTGCTCAACCATTGGGATAATCTCGATCGTACCGTTGAACGCGGCTATGCTGGCTTTTCGATCTGGGATTGGTACAAGCTTCCAGGCTGGCGGGACCCGCGTTACACCGATTATGCCCGCGCCAATGCTTCGATCGGCATCAACGGCACCGTCCTCAACAATGTCAATTCCAACGCGCAGATACTGACGCCGCTCTATCTGGAGAAGGTTGCGGCGCTCGCCGACATCTTCCGGCCCTCTGGAATCAAGGTCTATCTATCGGTCCGCTTCAGCGCGCCCATCGAGATCGGCAAGCTCCCCACCGCGGACCCGCTCGACCCGCTCGTCCGCACCTGGTGGAAGGCCAAAGCTGACGAAATTTACCGGCACGTGCCGGATTTCGGCGGCTTCCTGGTCAAAGCCAATTCGGAAGGTCAGCCCGGCCCGCAGGACTATAAGCGCACGCATGCGGACGGCGCCAACATGCTCGCCGACGCGCTGAAGCCGCATGGCGGCACCGTCATGTGGCGCGCCTTTGTCTACTCGAACGAGCAGCCGGAGGATCGCGCCAAGCAAGCGTTCAACGAGTTCAAGCCGCTGGACGGCAAGTTCCGGGACAATGTCATCATCCAGGTGAAGAACGGGCCGATCGACTTCCAGCCGCGGGAGCCCTTTCACCCGCTGTTCGGCGCGATGCCCAAGACGCCGCTGATGATGGAGTTCCAGATCACGAAGGAGTATCTCGGCTTCGCCACTCACCTCGCCTATTTGGGAACGATGTGGGAGGAGGTGCTGCGCCAAGACACCTTCGCAGCCGGCAAGGGCTCCACGGTCGCGGAAGTGATAGACGGCTCGCGTCACGGCCACCAGCTGACTGGCATGGCCGGCGTCGCCAACATCGGGACCGATCGCAACTGGAGCGGATCACATTTCGATCAGGCGAATTGGTATGCCTTCGGCCGGCTCGCGTGGAATCCTGGCCTCGCCGCTCGCCCCATCGCTGAAGAATGGACGCGGATGACTTTCTCGAACGAGCAGCCGTTTGTGGCAGCGGCTGTCGACATGATGATGCGTTCGCACCAGGCGGTTGTCGATTACATGACACCGCTTGGTCTTCATCACCTGATGGCCACAGGCCATCATTATGGCCCCGGCCCGTGGGTGAACGACCTCGAACGCGCAGACTGGAACGCGACCTACTATCATCGGGCCGATGCCGCCGGGATCGGGTA
>JALYGI010000270.1 GCA_030777185.1 Pseudomonadota bacterium | reverse complement strand
TCGCCAAGGTGCTCGCCGGCGGCGCGGATTCGCAGCTCGTCGCCGAGCTCAAGAAGAAGTTCGCCGCCGTGAAGCATGCCAAGCCGCCGGCCAGCCGCAAGGGCTCGTCCGAATGGTATGTGGTGGCGCAGGGGTTCAAGGGAGGCAGGGACAAGGACCTGATCACGGCTTCGGCGGAAGCGTATAGCGCTTCCACCTCCACCGATCAGGCGCCAGACCTTGTATGAATGGGCCTGATTCACGGCTTCGGCGGAAGCGCGTCGCGCTTCCACCTCAACCGATCAGGACCTGGCGCGGGCCTCCGCGATCGCCTGCTTCAGCGCATGGTAACCGACGGCGCCCTGAAGGACCTTGTCGCCGACCACGAAGGTGGGCGTGCCGGTGGCGCTGACGGCGCGAGCAAGCTGAAAATTCTTGTCGAGCTCAGCCTGGATTTCGGGCGATCCGGACGTGGCCCGGACGCCAAGAGCGTTCTGGACCTGAGCGACCGCCGAAGGAACCGGACGGCCGCTCGCGAAAAGCCCATTGTAGAATTCCCTGAAGCGGCCCTGCCGTGCCGCGGCCAGGCTGACTTCCGCGGCGGCCTGGCTGTCCGGCCCGAGCACCGGCAGCTCGCGCCAGACGACCTTCAGCTGCTTGTCTTCGCCAAGCAGCCGCTCGATGTCCGCATTGCTCTTGCGGCAATAGCCGCAGGCATAGTCGAAGAACTCGACCAGCACGACGTCGCCCTTCTCGGCGCCGGCCCAGGCGCTCCCGAACGGCGTCTCGAACGCGGCGCGGTTCTGCTCGACGACATCGGCCATCCTGCGGTCCTGGAGCAGCTGCATGGCCTCCGGGATGATCTCGGGATTGGCGAGGACATATTCGCGAACGATCCGCTCGACCTGCGCCCGGTCGCCGGAGAGCGCTCCACCGCCCGAGGCGAGCGCCACCCCTGCCCCGCCGATCAGGAGGCCGGCAAGCCCTGCGACGATCAGCTTGGTGCGGTCTCGCGCGCCCGCTGCCATCAGCGCTTTCTGTCCTTTTCCCGCTCAACCTCCGCGCGCGAGACCATGGCGATGTCCTGCGCGCGGATCCAATCCGGCGTGCCGGTTGGAATTCCCTGCAGCGCGAGCTCGGCATTGGCCAGCGCGAGCTTGGTGCGACCTTCCAGATTGTAGCGTTCGGCGGTGGCAAGCGCCGCGCGGGCATCGTCGCCTTCGCGGTTGTAGACGATCCCAAGCTGGTACCAGGCGAAGGGATTGGTGTTGTCCCGGCTGATGGCGGCTCTAAGGACCTTTTTGGCCTCGTCGAAATTGGCCTGTTCCTCGGTCGAAATGAGAGCGTGACCGAGGAGCGCCCCGATCAGCGGCTGTTCCGGCGCGCGGGCGGCCGCCTGCCGCAAGGCCGACAAGGCGTCGCGCGGACGCCCGGATTCGAGCAGCACCTGCCCCTTCAGCTCCAGGAAGTAGGGATCGTTCGGCTTGTCGCGAAGCAGGCTGTCGACCTCGGCCAGAGCTTTGTCCGGATGCGCGGATTTATGCCAGGCATAAGCGCGGGCGTAGCGCGCCGGGACGGTTTTGCTGGTTTCCGGATAGCGTGCCATGGTGATGCGCGGGTCTTTCGAAAAGCCCATCAACTTGGCTTTCACCCGCTGGAAACGCTCCTCAAGAGCTGGATCGCTCGGCTTGTCCCAGGCGGGATCGGCTTTGTACATGTCTTGGAGGATCGCGATCCGTTCGCCGCTCAGCGGGTGCGTTCGGGCGTAGCTGTTCTCCTGGGGAATGGCGAGGCGGAACTCCATGTTCTGAAGCTTCTTGAAAAAGGAGACGGACCCTTTTCCGCTGATCCCCGCCTTTGCAAGATGCTTGGCGCCGGCCTGGTCAGTGGCCGATTCCTGAGCCCGGCTATAGGCCAGGAACTTGCCCATCGCGGCCTGCTGGCCCGCCGCCATGATACCGGCGCCGGCCTCTCCGGCCCCCGCCGCCATTGCCACCGCCCCTAGAAGGAGCGACAGCAAGGTGATCCCGGTGGCGACCTTGATCCCCTCATTGAAGCGGATCACGTGCCCACCAGTGATATGGCCGAGCTCGTGCGCGATGATGCCCTGGATTTCGTTGGCGCTATCCGCGGTGGTAAGCGTCTCTGAATAAAAATAGATCGCCTGGCCGCCGGCGACGAAGGCATTCACCTCGTCGCTTTGAATGAGGACGATCTGCACGTTCTCGGGCCGAAGCCCCGCCGCCTCCACGAGCGGCCGAGCCATGTCGCGGAACAAGGCCTCCGTCTCGGCGTCGCGGAGGATCGACTGGGCGGCAGCCGGCTGCGCCAGCGCGGCGAAGCTGATCGCAAGCAGCATGAGCAGCCGGACGAAAAGAGCGCCGGCGCGGCGGCTCGGACGGAAAGCTTCAGCCATGGCGCGGGATATCCGGTTTCGCCCATGAACCGAAGATGAAACCGGCGACGGGCGAAGCCGCATAACGCAACTCTGCCCGTCGGCGAACAAATTCATCTCAGGCGCCGAAGGTCCGCTGCCACCAGCCGCGGCGGGGCGGGCCGGACGATCCATCGTCTGCATCCATCTCGTCCTGCCGCTCGAGCACCGGAGCCTCCGGAGCATCGGGTCGGATGGTCTGAGCGGTCGCAGCCGATCCGGCGGGCCGTTGCTTCGCCGGAGCCGGATCATTGGCCGGCTGCGGCGGCGCGGGCTCCGCCGCCAGGGCGGCGTCGGGCTGCGGCTCCGCCGCCTTCTTGCGGCGCGGGCGCTTGGGCTTTGCGGGCGGCTCCTCGGCATTGGCCGCGGCCTCGACCGGCGGAGCTTCCGCGACCACCGCTTCGGCGGCAGGCGCTTCTTCGGCCGGAGCGGTATCCACCGGAGCCGCATCGACCGGAGCCGCATCGACCGGAGCATCGCCCTCCGTCTTGCGGCGGGCGCGCGGACGGCGGCGGGGCTTGCGCGGCTGCTCGCCCTGGCCCTCGGGGGCAGGCTGTTCGGCGCCCGCTTCCGGGATCGCTTCAGCCTCGACCGGGCCTTCCGCAGAAACCACCTCGCTCACCGTCTCCGGTGCGTCTGCGCCACCCTGCTGCTCGATCTCATCCGAGCCTTCCCGGCGGCGG
>JALYGI010000269.1 GCA_030777185.1 Pseudomonadota bacterium | reverse complement strand
CGCCGCGGCGAGTCGCTTCCTCTGCCGACATGATCACTAGAGCGGCGGCGCCGTCATTGAGGCCCGAAGCATTGCCAGCGGTGACCGATCCGTCCTTCTTGAAGGCGGGGCGGAGGCCGGCAAGGCTCGCCACCTGGACGCCCTCGCGGATGAACTCGTCCCGTTCCACCACCGTGTCGCCCTTGCGGCCCTTCACTGTGACCGGCGCGATCTCGTCCTGGAAGCGGCCGTCGCGGCGCGCGGCTTCGGCCTTGTTCTGCGAGGCGGTGGCGAACTCGTCCTGGGAGCCGCGGGTGATCTGATATTGTTCGGCAAGGTTCTCCGCGGTGATGCCCATATGATAGCCGTTGAAGGCATCCATCAGGCCGTCCTTGATCATCGTGTCGACGAGCTCGAGATTGCCCATCTTCTGCCCGGCGCGGACATTCTGCGCGTGGCTGGAAAGGCTCATGCTCTCCTGGCCGCCGGCGACGACGACGCGGGCATCACCCGCAATGATCGACTGGGCGGCGACAGCCACGGCGCGAAGACCGGAGCCGCAGACTTGGTTGAGGCCCCAGGCCGGCACTTCCTTCGGCACGCCTGCGGCCATGGAAGCCTGTCGTGCCGGGTTCTGTCCCTGGGCGGCGGTGAGCACCTGGCCCATGATCACTTCGGACACCTCTTCCGGAGCGACACCGGCCTGGGCAAGGGCGGCTTCGATGGCGGTGCGGCCGAGCTCGTGCGCCGGCGTGGTAGCGAAGGAGCCGAGAAAGGCGCCCACCGGGGTACGCTTGGCGGCGGTGATGACGACGTCGGTCATGAGCGGGAATCTCCTGAAGCGGGTTGGAGAGGCCCCTATCAGCTAGAGTGGACGCGCGAAAGCCAGGCGGCGAGCGGCTCCCAAAGCGCTTCCCTCGCGCGGCCGCCGACCACCATTCCGACGTGACCCTGGCCAAGTTCCAGCCGCTCCCCGCTGGCGATCGACGTGGCGCTGGGAACGATCCGGTCGCTGGTGGAGACGATGTTGAAGAGCGGGCAGGGGAGCTTGGCCGGGTCGATGATCCTGCCGCCCACGCGCCAGCATCCCGAGCCGGGAAGATCGTCGCGGAAAAAGCTCTCGAACATCTCCCGCGCCGCCGCTTCACTGATCGGGGGGCCGTCATTGGCCCAGTCTTCCAGCACCACGAATGCCTGAGCTTCGGCGCTCGCCGGCGGCAGCTCGGCGAACCGCTCGAATTTGCGAACGGTGCGGGCGGGATCGAGACTCCAGAAGGCGCTTTGCAGCACCTCCATGGGCAGCAGCCCCATGGCTCCGACGCTGGGCTCCGTCCGCTCCCATAATGCGGCAAGCGTCTGCCGCGCATCCTCCGGAAAGCCGGAGAAGCGCCAGGGAGCGGCGATCGTGACGACGGCGTTCGCCTTCGCAAGTGCCGCAGCGGCAACCGCCATGGTGCCGCCGAGGCAATATCCAACCAAAGCGGGAGGAGTTCCGATCTGCCCGATGAAGGGCAGCACGATCTCCTCGACGTGCCCCGCGACCGAGAGGTGCCGTCGCGCCTCGACGTCCCAGCCCCAGTCGAGCAGCAGCACGCGCCAGCCGCGCCCGGCTAGCCACCGGAGCAGCGACCTTTCCACCGTAAGATCAAGCACGTTGGGCGGATTGATCAGCGAAGGGATGAACAGCAGCGGAGGTCCGCTTCCGCCATAATCGCGAAGCGCCGCGCCCCATTTTTGTGCAATAGCGGGTGCAATATGCTGCGCAGCAATTCGCGGCGCTTCCTGATAGGAGCGGAGGCCCGCAAGCACCCGCGCCAGGCGCTCAGGATCGCCGCTGGTCTGCTCGCGCACCAGCTCCAGAAAGAGAGTTAACGGCCGGGGCCTGTGTTGCGGCGCGGCAAGCTTTGGTGCTAGTGCGGAAGCTTCGCTTTCCAAGGGATCAGTCATGCCCTCCGCGCCCGATGATGTCGTCATCATCAAGAAGTACGCCAACCGGCGGCTCTATAACACCGAAAGCTCGGCCTATATCACGCTCGACCATCTGGCCGAGATGGTGCGGGCGAAGCGCGAGTTCAAAGTGGTCGATGCCAAGACCGGCGAGGACATCACTCGTTCCGTCCTCACGCAGATCATCATGGACGAGGAATCGCGCGGCACCAACATGCTTCCCGTCAATTTCCTCCGGCAGCTGATCGGCATGTACGGCGACAACATGCAATCGCTGGTGCCGCAGTTCCTCGAAGAGTCGCTGACCGCATTCCAGCGCAACCAGAGCCAGTTCCGCGACGCCATGGCGGGCGCGTTCGGGGCTGGTCCGTTCGCCGAGATCGCCAAGCGCAACATGGAGC
>JALYGI010000268.1 GCA_030777185.1 Pseudomonadota bacterium | reverse complement strand
ACCTTCGCGCGGGAGCTCGGCGCCGGCGCCGTGCAGCCCTACGTCCAAAACGGCATGGGCGCCGAAGACTTCGCCTATTTCGTCGAGCAGAAGCATGGGGTGAAAGGCTATTATTTCGCCGTCGGGGGGACCCCGCAGGCTGCATTCGACGCCGAGAAAGCGGGTGGTCCGCCGGTGCCGTCGCACCACTCGCCTTTGTTCAAGATCGATCCGGAGCCGTCGGTCCGCAGGGGCGCGGAGGCGATGACCCTGGCCGTGCTCGATCTGCTTCGGCCCGGCGCCTCGGCAGCCTCCGGCAATTAGGGTCCAGACCCTTAGCCTCGGGAGAAAAATGATGAGACCAATCCTGCTCGCCTCGTCAATTTTGCTCACCCTCGCCGCCTGCGGACAGGGCGAAGAGAAAGGGCGCAAGCAATCGGTGCAGGAAGTCGCCAAAGAAATGGCCGCGCTGAAGATGGAGCCGGGCCAGTGGGAGGCGACCAACGAAATCCTCTCCGCCAGCGCGCCGAGCCTGCCGGAGCAGGCGTTGAAGCAGATGGTGGGCCAGAAGACCACAGTCAGCAATTGCGTCACGCCGGAACAGGCGGCGAAACCCAGCGCCAATTTCCTGGCCGCCCAGAAGAACAGCAACTGCACCTATCAGGATTTCTCGATGGAGGACGGCCGGATGACCGGCACCATGATCTGCAGCGGCGGCCAGGTGCCCGGGCAGATGGAAATGAAGATGGAGGGCGAATATAGCGCCCGCAGCTATGACATGAACATGGATATGAACGCCAAGGGCATGCCCGGCGGAATGACCATGACGATCAAGGCGCGGACCACCGGCCGCAAGGTCGGCGAGTGCAGGCCAGGAGAAGCGGCTAAATGATCGGCTACGCGAACCTGCTCAGGGAATCCTGAGGCTCTGACCCACTTCGGTGGCAACGAAGCGTCCCGGCGGGATCCCGCGCTGGCGCTTCAGCATCTCCAGCCGTTGCCGCGGCTCGTCGATCGGCTCGAATGTTAGCTGAAAGGTGCCCCAGTGGACGCCGAGCGCCTGCACCGGGTTCAGTGCCTGGAAGATGCGTACCGCCTCTTCGGGGTTGATGTGATTGGTCTTCATGAAGTCGCGCGGCTCGTAGGCGCCGATCGGAATGATGGCGAGGCGATAGGGTCCGTTCCGCGCCGCCTCCCGAATCCAGCTGCCGTCGCCGAAGCCGGTATCGCCCGCGTAGAAGATGTTTCCCGCCGGCGTCCGCACCTTGAAGGCCGACCAGAGCGCCCGGTTCCGGTCCGTGCCCCAGCGTGAGCCCCAATGATGGTTGCGGAGGACGGTGACGCCCAATCCCGCGGTGGAAATCACCTGCCCCCAGTCGAGCGCGTACACAGCCGAGGCTGAAGGCGGTCCCTGACCATCATGAGTGCCAATCCCGGCTTCCTTTAAGATCGTGTCGTTGCCCAGGCTGGTGACGATCATGGGCCGGTCCCGCTGCCACAGCGCCTTGAGGGTCGGCAGGTCCATATGGTCGTAATGATTGTGGCTGATCAGGACGAGGTCGATCTTCGGCAGGTCATCGAAGCGGATGCCGGGCGCGCGCGCCCGTTTCGGCCCAACGAAGGAGAAGGGCGAGGCGCGCTCCGACCAGATCGGATCGGTGAGGATGTTGAGCCCGCCCGCCTGGACGAGCACGGTCGAATGGCCGATCCAAGTCACCCACATGGTCTTTGGATCGACCCTGTCGACGCAGCGGCGCCAATTTTCGACCACCTCGCCTTTCAGCGGCGGGCAGGGGTTCGCCTCGGCCGGCGGGTAGCCCTGCTTCACCGGCACCCGCTCGGGCCATTCGGCCCGCCCGCCGCTCATCACCCGGTTGACGAACCCTGCCGGCGATCCATGAGCGCGGTTCTGGAAGCCCGGGTTGAAGAAGCGCTCGCCGTCGAAATGGTCGCTTCGAGGACCTTCGTAATAAATACGGTCGAGGAACGGCGGCACGATCGTGGGCGCGAGGCAGAGCGCGACAAGGATGAACAGGAGCGCGGTGCCGATCCGCTTCAGGCTTCGCATGCGCGCGTGTCAGTTGCCGAGTCGAAAGCCTGCCGGCGCGCGGGTTTCGACATTTTCCTCATGGTAGATGTCGACGAGAAGGTCGATCCGGCCGGGGGCCGCCGCGCCGCAATCGATCGGGTAGAGGTGGACGATCGAGCCGTAGGCGCCGACGCCGCCATCGCGCCTGGAACCGACCCGGGCGGCGGAGCCGTCCGCGCATCTGAGGCGCCCGACATAAGCCTGCGCGCCTTCGGGGCCCGCGACGCGGACTGGGTTGGCGGCGGTGCCGAGCGGGTGAGCGCCCGCGGCGGCAATGGACCGTTGAAGCTCGGCATCGCTATTTCCGGCGCCGACCTCGGCAAGCACGTCCAGAGGGGCCGGCGATTCCTGGCGCGGCGGCTTCAAGGCAAAAGCGGGTGCGGCAAGCAGCGAAAGGGCGAAGAGGGCAAGGAAGAGACGCATCGGAACTCCGGATTTGTGACGCGGCTATAGGGGGTTGGAGGGCGCAATGCACCAGGCTTCGGCAGATTTTGAGCCTCCTCGTGAGGGCTCAGTGGAAATCCCGCGTCTTCTGCCGGATGGAAGTGTCGAGGTCGGCGCCGGTGCGAAACGGGAGGTAATAATGGTCGCGGACGCGCTTCTGCCAATCGCCCCTTGGATCGGGCGAGCCGGGATGAGCGACGCCGTCCCCGGGGCCGGGCCGATGCGGAAAGTGCATCTCGCCAATCGAATGGAGCAGCGGGGTATAATCCTCGATCCGGTCGGCGATCACATGGATCACCCCGCCTTCGCGCTGGACCGTGCCTTTGA
>JALYGI010000267.1 GCA_030777185.1 Pseudomonadota bacterium | reverse complement strand
GGCGCCGCCTCCCGCACCTCGTAGCGATGGAGGCCGACGCCCCAGCCTTTGTCGGACTTCTCGACGCGGCCGCCAAATGCCTCCGCCATGATCTGGTGTCCGAAACAGATGCCGACCAGCTTGGCCTTGCCCTTGGTCTCCTGAAGAAAGGCCTTGAGCTCAGGAATCCAGGGGAGACCGTCATACACGCCTGCGGCCGAGCCGGTGATGAGATAGGCGTCCTGGTCCTCGGGCCGCTCGGGATAGTCACCGGCCGTGACTGCGTAAGTTCGCGTCCGGTAGTGCCCGCCCAGGAGTCGCATCAACATGGCGTCGTAGCGGCCGAATCGTCCCTCCAGGGCGGCCGACGGCCGCCCGGTTTCCAAAATTCCGATCTTCATCGCACCGCCACTCGCAAAGGACGAAGAAAGGCTTTAACCTTCAGACGGTTCCACTTTCCGCCGAGATTTCCGCATGAGCACCGCCCCGGCCCTCCTTGATCAAGACTATGACACTGCCGACATCATGCGCGGCCTCTATGGGGACGGCATCATCGGCCTCAAAGGCGCATTCAGCCGCGATTGGGCGGAACGGCTGCGGGAAGATATCGAAGGCCTGTTCGACGAAGCGCGCCGGGTTCCGGGCGGCGCACTGCCACGCGGGCCGGAGCGCTTCTACGTCGAGGTCCACCCGGAGCGGATCCGAGGCTTTGTCGACATCACCACTCATCCGTGGTTCGTGGCCGTGTGTGAAGCCGTGCTTGGGCCCGACTACAAGATCGTCGAGATCGGCTTCGACATTCCTTTCCCGGGCGCAGCCGACCAGCCGTGGCACCGCGACTTCCCCTCTCCGGACGCGACGCTCAGGGGGAGGAGGCTGAACTCGCTCGCCTTCAATCTCACGGCGGTGGACACGATCCCCGAAATGGGCCCGTTCGAGATCGCATTGGGGACGCAGTGGGACGATCTCACCGGCTACCCCAACGAGATGTTCCCGCCCAAGGAGCTTTGGCCGCGTTATCGCGCGCGCATGGTCCAGAAGATGCCGCAGATGGGGGACATGTCGGCGCGCTCGGCGCTGACCATTCACCGCGGCACCGCCAATCGGTCGAACCAATCCCGCCCTGTCCTCGTGGTCGGCGTCGACGCTCCCGATGCGACCAACGCCAATCATCACGATCTGCAGATCACCCGCTCCTATGCCGCGAGCCTGCCCGAGCGCGTCCTCAACCACCTCACCCACCGCCTGGTGGACGAGCCCGAAATGGTGATCCAGCACCACACGATCGAGGGCCTGCTGACTCCGGCCGAATATTAGGGTCCAGACCTGCAGCGCCGTCGCGGGCGCCCTCCATGCAGCGGAACCGGCTGCCCGGCGTTTCTGTTAACCACGGGGAGCGCGGGGGCGCCTGACCGGCTCGAACAGCCGGCGAAAAGCAGGAGGACATGATGAAGAAGCTGGCAGTGTTCACCGCAATTGCAGGGCTGACCCTCGTCAGTGCGGCGCCTCCCTCGCATTGGAGTCGCAGCGCGGACGGTGATGAATGGACCGGGCGCGGCTACCCACCCTGCTCCCGTACGGTCACGGATCGATGCATCCAGCTTTACGAGCGCGGCGTCCGCACGCGGGCGAACCTGGCGCTCAACGAGCGGCTCGGGATGGGCGGTCGCGTCGCGGCGATGGGCGGGCCCTACGAGCCTGCTGCCGATGATGCGATTGAGGATACGACTGCAGCCTGGCCGCGCACCTCCCGGAGCGATTATCCCCCCTGCTCGCGGACGGTGACCGACCGTTGTATCCAGCTTTATGAGCGCGGCGTGCGCCGGCGGGCCTACTGACCGGATTCAACGCTGCTCGCGCCCGTACCATTCGTCGAGGCGCATCAGCTGGTCATATTCGGCATAGGGTGCATATTCCGGGTGGAGCTTGGCCGTGAACGGCTCCGAGCCGGTGAGCCATGCTTGCGCGGCGGCGATGAAGTTGCGCGCGGCCATCGTCGTGAATTCGGCGGCATCAATGCCGTTCCTGCCGCCGACGGGGCTGGTGACATAGCCGATCCTGCCGTTCTTCTTCGCGAGCGACCAATATTCAAAGCCGCTCGGCGTTCCCTTGATTCCCTCAAAACCGCCGCGCTCGGCCATCAGTCCCAATAGGCCGAGCTGCATCGAATAGCCTTCGGCCACCGCCTTCGGACCCGGCGGCGTCCCGGTCTTATAGTCGAGAATGACGAGGCTCCCGTCAGAGGTCCGGTCAATCCGGTCCGCCATACCTTGGAGCTTCACGCCTGCCAGGTCCATCTCGCCCCAGGCTTCGGCCTTGAGCGGCCGACGGCCGGCTTCCTTGTTCTTCCGTACTTCCTCGGCGATCCAGTCGATCGCTTCGAGCAGTCGCGGCTGCCAAAGGGCACGCATCAGCGGATGCGCGGAGCTCGCTTGGAGCAAGGCTTCCGCGCGCGTGCGAAGCCTCGACGGGTCGCAATCGTCCTGCTTCATCCAGGCTTCCAGCACATCGTGCACGGCGGTCCCCCGCCAGGCGGGGCTTGGATCGGCATCGATCACGTCCAGCGCTGACAGCCTGAGCATCTTCCTGGCATAGAAGGCAAACGGGTCCGCCTTCAGCCGGTCGACCTCGGTGACCGAGATCCGGTCGGGCCGCAATGCGACCGGCGGATTGGGCGCCGGCTGCTGGGCGGGGCGGTGGGCATCGGGCCGGTCCAGCGCCTGCGCCCACCTCTTGGGGTGCGGCGCGCGGGTGAGCCCGCCCGTCATCGCTTCCAGTCTCAGCCAGAAGCGGGATGCAACCGCCGGAGCACGGGCATCGCGGCGCGCGCGCGTGACGAGCACCTGCCGGCCGCCGAGCGCGTTCGCCAGATCGTGCGCCGCAAGTCCGATGCGGCGCTCCAGCCCCGGAAGCCCGAGCTCGTGCCGGATGCGCGGCGCCAACCAGGGATCGGGCGTGGGGAGCGCGGGCCAGGTGCCTTCGTTGAGGCCGCTGAGCACCATCAAATCGGCATGCTGCAGCCGCGCCTCGAGGAGGCCCCAGATGAAGATCCTGGGATGCTGCCCGTAAGGCGGGCGGATCGCGACCGCGGACATAAGCTGCTCGAGGAGCTGCGGGAAGCTGGCGGGCAAGACTCGGCCCGGCCCGTTCAGCGAGGCCGGCTCCGCAAGCGTGAACAGCTCGGCTGCCGCACGCCCCGCAAGCCCGGCCCAAACCTCGTTTCCGCTGAGCTCGGAGGCTGTCTCGCGCAAGGCTGCGGTGAGGCCCGAAATTGTCGGCCGCTGGCCTGAAAAGGCCCTTTCCAGCGGGCGCAGCATGGACCGGACCGATTGCCACCATTCCCCTGCCCGCTTGCGGATCTCACGGTCGCGGCCGCTCCAGTCGGAGAGATATTCGAAAACGCCATCCAGCCCCGCGGGCGGACGCGGGCCGCGGAGTGCAAGATCGAGAACACGGGCGCCCTCCAGCCATTGGGGGCGCGCGTCGCCGCGCATGGCCAGCGGATGCTTCAAGGCCGAGAGCAGCGGAACCGGCGCGAAATTCTCGGAAGCGGCCGCGGCCAGGGCAAGCAGCAAGGTGCCGGGCGGGGTCTCGGAAAGCGGACGTCCGGCGCTGTCGTCGGCCTCGATGCCCCAGCGCCTCAGATGGGCGGAAACTCGGCGGGCGAGCTTCCGATCGGGCGTCACCAGGGCTGCCGTCCGCCCGGGCTCTTCGACCGCCTCGCGAAGCGCGATCGCGACGGCCTGGGCCTCTTCGGCCGGGTCGGCCAGCTCAAGCGCGCGAACCCCACTCAAGCGGCGGTCGGCCGGCCGCAGATCCTGCCATTTGGAGCTGAACGCAGCCGGGGTCATGGCATTGGCGATGGCACGGCTTCGAACCGCCGGCGCGTCACGGCCCCCACCCCAGCGCCAGGGCTCGACCTCGGCGCGGGCAACGCCCATCCGGTCGAGGAGCAGCTTCAGGTGAAACTGGGGATGAGTTTCGATGGAGCGGCGACGGTGCCCCGTCACGGGATCGGGATCGTGCGGGCCCAGCGCCGCCCATTCGGCTTCCGGCAGGCGCGTATCGAGCGCTGGGAGGATCACCATGCCCTCTGGAAGCCTCGCCACCACCCGAAGAAGCCGCGCGATTGCAGGCGCTCCGGTGGTGATGCCGGCGGCAACGACGAACCCGCTGGGCGGCCGCTCGCGCCAGCGTTTCGCGACCGCGGCAAGCAGACGGTTGCGGCGGTCGCTGAGGTCGATCCAGCCCCGCTCCCTCAACAGCGCCGGCCATTCCCTAAGGATCAGGCTCAGGCGGTCCAGGGACTTTTGCCAGTGGACGGATAAGTCCGGCAGATCCGCGGTGACGTCACGAAGCCGGGCTGGATCCACCTCTTCGATCAGAAGCTGGTCGAGCGTGCGCGCGAGATCCTGCGCCAGGCGCAGCGCCTCGGCGGCGTCGACGTCGCCCGGCATGTGCTGCTGGACGAGCCGGGCAAGCAGGAAAAGACGCTCGGTGGGATCAACGGCAGGCGGTATCCTCGCCGCCTGGTCCAGCGGCTCGAAGGCGCCGCCGATCCGTTCGTCGAGTTCGGGATCGCCCACCGGAATGAGCCGCGGCAGGAGGAGACCCCCGTCGGAGCGCCGGACGAATGCGTCGGTGATCGCGCGCCCGGCTCGATTGCTGGGGATCAGGACGATTCCTTGCGCCAGCCTCGTCTTGTTTCCCCCGAAGCGGGCGATGAGCCCGGCTGCGAGCGCATCGGCAAAGGCGCGGTGCGGCGGGATCGTGTAAACGGCTGGCCTGGGGGAATTCACCATTTTGATCTAGCCTATGCGAGGCCGAGAATCTCTTCGGTTTTCCGGATGTTGGGGGGCGCGCCGACATCGAACCAAAGGCCTTGGTGCGGAGCTCCGAAGCAGCGGCCCGCCTCGATCGCGCGGTCCCATAGGAGGTTGGTGGAGAAGGGCCCCTCCGGGACATCGCCAGAAAAAAGCCGCTTCGAGAGCATCTGAATGCCCGTATAGACGAAGGGGGCCACACTGCCCGGCTTCTTGCGGCGGACGGCGCCCGATGCGCTCAGGTGGAAGTCGCCCTGCCCATCATGGCAGTTCGCACCCGCCAGAGGCACGAGAAGGAGCAAGGCGTCCATGCGCTCGTCGTCCCAAAGCGCGGCAAGCTGGCGCAAAGTGTCAACCGGGCCGTCGACCCACAGATTGTCTGAATTGACGACGAGGAAAGGATCGGCGTCAATCAGCGGCAGCGCCTTGACCAGGCCGCCGCCGGTTTCGAGCAAACAGTCGCGTTCATCCGAGACCGCGATTTCAATGCCTTTTACCCTTGTCTTGAGATGCGCTTCGAGCACATCGGGAAGATAGTGGACGTTGACTATCGCCTTCTTCACACCGGCTGCTTTCAGCCGGTCGAAGGCGTGATCGAGAAGGGCCTTGCCGGCGACTTCAACCAACGGCTTGGGGCGGGTGGCAGTGAGCGGCCGCATGCGTTTACCAAGGCCCGCAGCCATCACCATCGCCACCTCCGGCACCTCGCCGACCGGATCGCGGGGAAGCGCGAGCGGGCGCGTGTCGCGGCTCACTCAGGGGCGCCTTCGGCCCAGGCGGCGGCGCGCTTATCTTCGGGCACATTGGTGTCGAACCAATCCCGAACCGGCTCCAGTGCGGGATGCTGGAGGTCCCGTTCCAACAGGCCCCACATGCGGGGCTGAAACGTCGTGTAATGCGGCTTGCCGTCGCGCTTCCACAGCCTTGTGAAGACGCCGAGGATCCGTGTGTTCCGCTGAGCAGCCAGCGTCCAATATGCACTTTCATAGGCGGCACCGCAGCCGGTTGCCGCCAGATAGCGCTCCAGCATCGCCCGTTCCACCGCCGGGGTCACGTCGCGGCGGGCATCCTCAAGCACCGAGGCAAGGTCGTAGGCCGGGTGCCCGACAACCGCATCCTGGAAATCGAGCAGCCCGAAATGTCTGACGCCGCTCCGGCCTTCGACCAGCATGATGTTCTCGGCATGAAAGTCGCGCAGCACCGTGACCGGGCCCAATCCATCATTCGCGACTCGCTCGAGCACCGCGCGCCAGGCCGCGCGATAGGCTTCGACATCCACATCGAGATCCAGCGCCTTGCAATACCATTCCGGGAAAAGCTGCAGCTCGTCGAGCCACTGGGCCAGGCCGTGCGGACGCAAGCCCGGCATAGGCTCGCGGCGATGAAGATGGACGAGCAGGTCCACCGCCATCTCGTACAGCTCCGTCTCCCGCTCCGGCGTCGCATCGAGCATTTCGCGAAGCCGAGCGTCGCCGAGATCGTCCAGGAGGAGGAGCCCGCGCTCCAGGTCGGAAGCGAGGATTTGCGGCGGCGAGAGACCGGCCTCGGTAAGCCACTCGGCTACCGCCACAAAGGGCCGCGGATCCTCGTGCGGGGGCGGCGCTTCCATTAGCACGGCGCATTTGTCTCCGTGGACAACGCGAAAGTAGCGACGAAAGGATGCGTCGCCTGCAAGCGGGCGGATCTCGGCGTCCCTCCAGCCATGTTGGGCAAGGAAATCAGGCGCCGCGGCAGGTGGAATCATCGGGGAGGCCATCGGCTCTCCCAAGCGGGCGGGACTCGGGCTGTCAAGGCGCGCTCGCCGCCGGGCACGACCGCAAGATGCAGTTGAAGGGCGTCCTGCCACAAGAAAGGTCCGAGCCGCTCGGGCCATTCGATCACCAGCGCGGCATCCGTTCTGGCTTCGTCGAGCCCAAGCTCGGTCGTCTCGGCGGGATCTTCGATCCGATAGAGGTCAACATGCCACAGCGGTGTCCGGAGATCCTCATAAGCCTGCACGATAGGAAAGGTCGGGCTGCCGACATCGCCGCGGAAGCCGAGGCCATGAAGAAGCCCCCGTGTGAAGGTGGTTTTCCCCGCCCCCAGATTGCCGAAGAGAGCGATCACGTCGCCGGGGCGCAGCTCCGCCGCGAGCGCGCGGCCCAGGCTTTCAGTGCTCTCTGCCGTTGCCAGGAGCATCAGGGCTGGCGCGGCAGGCGAATGCTGACTGTCGTGCCCATGCCTGGCTTGGATTGCACGCCGATGGTGCCGCCATGCGCTTCGATGAATTGCTTGGCGAGCGGGAGGCCGAGCCCGAGCGCCTCATCCCTCCCCTCTTCCGCCACCGCCGTTCGGTAGAAGCGGTCGAACATGTGCGCCATGTCGGCGGGCGGAATGCCGGGCCCGTCGTCGGACACCGTGATCCGCGCCTCTCCATTCTCGCCGACGCCATGCAGCAGGACCTTGCCTCCCGCAGAAGTGTAGGAAAGCGCGTTCTTGAGGATGTTCTCGAGCGATTGCCGGAGCCGCCGCCGATCGCCGGTGATCCTGCCGAGGGACGGATCCACCTCGACCGCCAACTCCACCGACTTCGCCGCAGCCGCAGCGCGCGCCTCCTCGGCCGCATCGCGGCAAAGTCCCTCGAGATCGACCTGTTCCTCGGCAAGCAAGAGACTGCCCGTGTCGCTCTGGGTAAGGTCCAGGACATTGTCGATGAGGCCGCTCAGCCTCGCGACCGACTCGAGGATGGCGCGGACATAATCGGCTGCCGTGGGCTGCAGCTCGCCCGCATAGCCACCCGCGAGCATCTCGGCGAAACCGGCGATCGAGGTGAGCGGCGTGCGCAGCTCGTAGCTCATGTTGGAAACAAAGGCCGTCTTGAGGCGATCGGCCTCCTCCAACGCCTCGTTGCGCTCGCGAAGCGCGGCTTCCATCCTGCGGCTGTCGGTGACGTCCAGCATCGTGAAAAGCGCGTTTCCGTCAGGCAGCGGCACCGCCGCGAATTCAAAGTCGCGGCCGTCGGTGAAGGAGACCCGGCCGGCCCGCTGCTTGCGCTCCACCGTCGCGCTGCGAACGAGCTCCCGCACGAGCCCGGCATGGTTCGGATTTCGAAGCTTCTTCGCGATGTGGGGCGTCATCGCATCGACGCGGGGATGCGTGCCGAGCATCTCCTCCTCGAAATCCCAGGTTTCCCGGAACCGGTTGTTCCAAAGGTGGAGCCGCCCATCCGAGGCGAAGACGCCGATCGCTTCGAACAAATTGTCGAACGTCGCGGTGCGCACGCGCAGCAAGGTGTCGCGGGCGGAGGCGAGCTGGATCTGCTCGGTCCGATCCTCGAAGATCAGCACGAGGCCCCCATCGGGAAGCGGCTGAGCGACCAGCCGCAGATGCTTGCCGCCAGGCAGCAGCCAATCCTCCTCCTCCGCCGCCAGCCCCGAGGTGAACCAGCGGCCTTTATCTTCCTTCCAGTCCGGGTAGTCGCGCACTTCGGGCAGGTTGCCGCTCTCCCGCATGCTGTCGAGCACGCGGTTGAACTCGGGCTGGTCCCCGAGGAAATCGGCCCGAAGCGAAAAAAGCCGTGCAAAAGGTTGATTGTAGAAGATGAGGCTGCGATCGCGTCCGAATTGGGCGACGCCGGCAGAGAGCCGGTCGAGCATGTCCCGCTGAACGCGGACGAAGCGGGCGAGATCAGCCCGCGCCTGATCAAGATCGTCAATATCGATCGCGTAGCCCGCCACCCCGGTTTCGCCGAGCGGCACTTCCACCACCCGCATCATCCGCCGCTCGCCCGCTATCGTGGCGGGCACCGTGCGTTCAGTCGCTTCGCCTTTTTCGCGCACGGCCGCCGCCTGGGACAAGGAATTGCGTCCGTCGGCCTCGTCGACCAGCTCGATACCGGCTTTGATCGCCGATGTGGCATTGTCGGCCTCCACGGCGGCGACGTAAGCGCTGTTGACCATGGCCAGCCGGAGGTCCGGCCCGCGATACCACATCGGAAAGGGCGCGGCCTCCAGGAGCGCTGAGAGGGAGTCGAGGGCAGTGGTCACGCGCGCCAACTCCCCTCTCATTTGCGCACTCTGCTGCTCGCTTTCCGTGGCATCGGTGAACCAGAGCAGGACGGATCTTGCCGGATAAGGCGGCGGAGCCGGGCCGCCCTGGAGCTGGAGAAAGCGTGACGAGCCGTTCGGCTGCACCGACAGGGAAAAGCTTGCGCCTGTCGCCGCGCTGTCGCGAACATGGCTGGCAAGTGATTGAAGATCCTCGGCCCTCAACCCCTCATCCTGGCCGGAAAGGCCGTCGAGATCGAACGGCAGCCGCGGAAGTCCAAGGAGGCCGGCGAGACGCTGCCCCGCCTCGATCGATCGGTCGGGATGAACGATCAAGGCGGTAGCCGGGCCTGAATCCAGCAGCGCCTTGCAGCGCGCGTGGCCTTCGATGGCAGCCCGGCCCGCTGCGCCCTGCCGCACGCCGCGCAGCACGAGCCCCAAAGCAAGCGCGAGCCAGAGCCCTGATAGCAGAGCGACACTGGCCAATGCCGTCCGAGAGATTTCCACCGAACCCATGTTCGCACCAATCTCTAGAGCACTTCCCGAAAAAGTGGGCACCGGTTTTTCGGTCGGGAAGTGCTCAAGACATGATCTGGAGCCTTTCTGATCCGACAAGGCAATGCCGCCTTGTCGGGAAAGGCTCTAGGGCCTGATCGGTTGAGGTGGAAGCGCTATGCGCTTCCGCCGAAAGGGTGAATGGGGGATAGAGGCAAACACGCAAGAGCGTCGCTCGAACCCGGCGGGCGTTCAAAAGAACAGGGCTCCCGTCCGAAGAAGGGAGCCCTGCTTCAAACTTGCTTCAGTTCAAAAACGTGCGCGTGCGCCCACGAAGAAGAAGCGGCCGACCGGGTTTACCGGATAAGCACTGCGGTTGATGAAGGGCTCCTCGTTGGTGAGGTTGTTGACGCCGCCGTAGAAGGTAAAGCGGTCCGTCGCATCGATGCTGAAGGAGATGTCGTGAACGAAGGTCTCATCGACAATCACCGATGGCCCATATTCTGTTTCGAACCGCTCGATCTCCACACCGGCCAAGGCCTGTTCGCCGATATATTGGAGGCGGTAAGTAAATGAATACGGCCCGTTGCTCCAGCTCGCGGAGCCCACTGCGGACCATTCTGGGAAGCCGGTCTCGAGCAGCTGCGGATCGACTAGTGCGGGGTTCGTCGGGTCGAAGAAGCGGTTGACCTTTTCGGTCCAGTTGCCCGTCGCGCGGAGTGAGATTCGATTGTCTGCGAGCGAAAAGACATAAGCGATCGACGCGTCGACACCGGACGTCTCGAACCGGCCGAAGTTCAGCTGCGTCTGCCGCAGGAAGTTGAATCCCAGATTTGGACCACGGGTGAACAAGGAGCAGAAATTGTTCGGAAATTGCTCGAGGTCGAAGCAGGCGTTAACGATGTTCTGCGCCGAAACCGCCGCGATCGCATCCTCGATCTTGATGTCGTAATAATCGCCGCTCAGCGTCAGCCCGGGAATGAACCGGGGCTGCAGGACGACACCTGCTGTGATGGTTTTTGCAGTTTCTTCTTCGAGATCTGGATTGCCTCCGGTCGTTCCCGAGAAACGCGCGGTCAGCGGATCGGTGAACCCCTCGGGAATGCCCGCTGCGCGGCAGTTCCTGATGCGGGTCGCGGCATTGGGTGCGTTGGCCCGCACAAGTCCGTTGATCACGTTCTGGTCGCAGGGGTCTGTCGGCCGGAAGACCGCTCCCTGCTGCGGCGAGAACAGCTCGGTAATGTTCGGCGCGCGTACGGCTTGCGCATAGGTGCCGCGGAACCTGATATCACGGAACGGCGCAAACACACCGTTCACGTTCCAGGTGAAAGTCCCTCCGACAGTGGAATAATCGGAATATCTGGCGGCACCGCCGACCGTCAGCTCGTGGAAGAACGGCCGGTCCGCGAGGATCGGCACCGACAGCTCGCCGAACACCTCCTTCACGTCGAATCTCCCTCCAGTGTTGAAGATCCGAGTGGTGGTGTCGAAGGTCAGCCGCTGCTTTCGCGGGTCGATGTCGCCAACGAACGTTCCCGCCGGCCCAGCTGGGGAGCCTTGCGGCAATAGCCCGAGGACCAGAGGATCGAATTCACTCCGGCTTTTTTCCTCGCGATACTCCACGCCGAAGGCGAATTGCACGGGGCCGCCCGGCAGACTGAAGAATGCTCCCGTGTCGCCATTGATTGTTGCGGAACCAACGATCTGCTCGAGACGCGCCTTGGTCGTCGTGCGCTCCGTAATGAAATCCACCGCCTCTGGAGTGACCGAATTGACCCCGTTGAACAGGTTGATCGGAACGCACCCGCTGTTGGGGCCGGGAGTGAAGGTGAAAAACCCGGGCGTTATGACGGGGAAGAACTGACTGCCCGGGTGCCGCCTCGCCGGATTGATGTTCGACGCGCAGGTCGGCTGCCCGTTCGGCCCCGCGACGACGTCGATCGCTGCGAAAAGCCGATCGGGCAGGACCGACAAACTGTCGGTGGAATTGTCGGTGCGGCCGTAATTCCCGTAGACCTCATAGCGCAGGTTCGGCGTCAGTTCCCCGCGTGCTCCGACCACTGCGCGATAGGTGTCCCGATCGGCATCCGTAATCCCCGGGATGTCGAAAAAGTCCCTGGAGATTCGAAGTCCTCCACCCGCCACTGCAGCCGGGCGCAACACGGCAGGAATGAATGGGTTGTCCGCCGGGATCAGCAGCGAGTCATAGAAGGTGTTCGGCGCGCTCTGAGCGAAGCTTTTGGACTTCACATATTTCGCTTCAGCGAAAAGTTCGAGGGCGGGTGAGAATTCGAAGCTGCCGATGAGGTTCACATCGTAGCGCTCGTTCTGCGGAATGAGCGAGGCGATATCGGCGCCTTCGGGAACACCGTCGCCGCCGAACTGGTTGGCACCTGTCGAGATTATGCCGTCTTGGAACGGGCGGACGCCGCCACCAGGAGTTGAGACGTAACAGCCGCCAAAGCGGTTGCCGATGAAGGACTCGTTGCAATCGCTGATGCCGTTGCGATTTATGTCGAGGCGGAAATCTCCAAAGTCGGCTCGCTGAATCAACCCAGCCGCAGAGCTGATCGCGAAGGTGGGGAATCGCGCAATCGCCAGCGTAGGGGAATTGGCTGCCCTGTCAATCAGCGCCTGTTCAGCGGGAGTCGGAGTGACGCCGGGGAATAAAGTGGCGAACTGAGCCGCTGTGGGAATAACAAAACCATAGGGAAAGCGACCTGCGGCTATGCTGAACCGCCTTTGGAAATTCGGAGTCGCCGCCGTGATGTCACCCACCTGAAACCGGCGAGCTGGATTAGCGTAGGTTCCGCCGACATTCGCCTGTGCGTTGTTCCGCGTGAAGTCGCGAGACCCGGCCTGGAGTTCCTCGCCGCGATTATAGGACCCGGCAATGACGATGTTGCCCCGGTCGTCGGCGAAGTTCCGCCCCGTCACGGCCTGCAGGGAGAAGGTACGGCCGTCGCCTTCCTCGGCGATGCCGACCTGAGCCGAAATCTCACTCCCCTCATAATTCCGACGCAGCCTGAAGTTGACGACGCCGGTGACGGCATCCGCACCGTAGACCGCCGACGCGCCGCCGGTCAGCACATCCACACTTTCAATCAGCGTCGAGGGGATGGTCGCGATATCGACCGTCTGGGTGCCGGCAACGCCCGCCACCTGGCGCCGGCCGTTGACGAGAACGAGGGTTCGGTTCGAGCCAAGGCCGCGGAGGTTCAGCGTTGCCTGACCAACCCCACCACCGCCGCGCTCGATCGAGTCGGCAACGCTACCCGAGCTGATCAAGGCAGGAATCTCACGGAGCGTTTCAGCAACATCGATCTGCCCGGTGGAGCGAAGGTCAGCGGCAGAAACGGTGACCACGGGCGAAGGAGCGGTCGCGTTGGGATCGCGGGCAATGCGGGATCCCGTGA
>JALYGI010000266.1 GCA_030777185.1 Pseudomonadota bacterium | reverse complement strand
CCACTTCTTTTTTGGCGCTCTGCCCGCGTCTGCTTTCCGCCAGCTCACCCCAAGCGGCCGCGGCAATCCATGGCGGCTGCTTGTGGCCGTTAGCCGTCTGCTTTGGACCGAGGGGGCGCTAAAACAGGACATGTGCCTCCGACCAGCTAAGCGCCCTTAGCCGCCCTTGGCGGAACTTCGTCAGCAGCCCGAAGCAGACGTGCAATCTAAGGTCCCGGCCGCAGCTTCGCACCGTTACGTCCGGCGTGAGCCCGGAAGAGAATGATTGGCAAATGATAGAAAGCTAGGCATCAGCGCGGGTCACCGAGGAGCAATCATGGGCAGAGATACCGACCGGATCCCGCCATATCCTGACCTAGCGGTAGCACCGCTGGACGCCGCGTCAGCTTGCAGGGCAGCGCCTCACTCAATGTCCTCAGCGTCCCAGCAGTCTCATCGATGGCAGTCAAACGACCTCCGCCGCGCGATTGAAGCGGCTGGGATCGCGCTTTGGACGTGGAATGTCGATGACGACAGCTTCACCATGGACGAGCGGGGTTTCGAACTGTGGGGTCTCCCATGGAAAGACCGGGTCACGTTCGAGGAATTGTCCGCCCACATCCACCCGGCAGACCGCGACCGAGTTCGAGCCGCCTTTACCGCAACGCGAGGGGTAGCCGGTGGTTACGAGACAGATTTCCGCATCATGCTCGGAAGCGAGATCCGATGGATTGCCTCTCGCGGAAGGGGGGAAGATGTTGGCATGGTTGGAAGGAGCATGTTCGGCATCTTCCTGGACGTGACAGGGCGCAAACAAGCGGAAGAAGGTCACGAGCTGCTAGCCGGCGAGATGAGCCATCGAGTTAAGAACTTGCTGGCCATAGCAACGGGGCTGACTCACATCACCTCACGGTCGACTTCAACGACAGCCGATATGGCGCGCGAGCTGACGCAACGGCTGACCGCATTGGGGAGAGCCCATGACCTCGTGCGCCCACTGCCAGGCGGACAGGGCAAAGCCGCGCTTCTCGGTGATCTTCTCACGGTCCTGCTCGCTCCCTATGACGACCTCGGCGCCTTCAGCGGCCGCATCAGGGTCGCGGTCGAACGCATGGGGGTCGGGGAGGCCACGGCGACGAGCTTAGCACTCGTCATTCACGAGCTCGCGACAAACTCGCTGAAATATGGTGCTCTGTCGTCGGCCACCGGAACGTTGGATGTGACCACGGCTCCAACCGAGACCGAGCTCGTCTTGATCTGGATGGAACGTGGCGGACCTCCGGTAGAGGCACCGCCTGAACCAAACGGCTTTGGGAGCAAGCTCGTTCATCGGAGCGTCTCGAAGCAGCTCGGTGGAGCCATCGAATACGATTGGTCGGGTGACGGCCTGATCGTCACGCTTCGCCTGGACCGCGAGCGGCTGGCGTCGTGAAGGTGCAGCTGCCGACGGCGCAGCCAAGGGATTGTCACTCCCGGGTCAGATACCAGCGTCAAAGATCCGCATTCCCGACGAGCAGCCGCCGCTGCTATTCTAAGCTATGCTTCGCCGCCTTCATGGCATCGGCATCAACAGCCGGGAGGCGCTCCATTAGCCTCTTTTGGTAGCAACGATCCGCCGGTGTCTAAGCCGCGCGCGCCTGCGCGACCGCCTCTGCCAAGGCGGCGGACGGAAAGGGCTTGCGAACGGCGATGGCCGCTGGAAGGCGTCTCTCAATCTCCCGTGTAGCTTCTGACACGAAGACGACTGGGACAACCTTGTCGGCACAGATCCTCTGGACCGCCGTGATCCCGCATCCGACATTTAGCTCCACATCGGCGGTGATCAGGTCGGGACACCGCTCCTCGGCGGCAGCCACAGCTTCCCCGTGCGTCGTTGCGAAGGCAAAAGAAGAAAACCCGAAGTCTCGCAAAGCGTCTTCGATCGCCAGCGCGACAATGGCATCAGCTTCGATAATCAGGGCGTGCATCGCGGCTATCCCCAAGGCGGGAGCACGATGGTCTCTCAGCCGTCAGCGCCCGAGTCTCGGCTGACGATGACGTCAACTTAGGCTAGTTTTCCGGGCGTGTCGCATATTGTTTCGTCCAGGCCCTTGTTTTTGGTTATTACCCAGGGGAAGCCGCTGGCGATCTACTCGCCCGATCGCGCCACAAAGAGGCACCTGAAAACCGGCATCTTGTGCGACCTGTCGAATGTCGAGTAGGCGACACTCAGGGCGGGGGCCTTTGAGTTGATGCCGTGCCCGAGAGAGAGCCAGAATATCTTCTAAAGCAGGCCCGCAGGTGTCGGGCTGTCGCGAACGGCACGACCGACAGGCGGACGCGGGACACCTTGACAGCTATGGCAGATGAATACGAGCAACGCGCCGCGGCCGTGCAAGCGAAGCATGGGCTGACCTAGAAACCGGCTAGTCTCCTTCGCCTCCGTCCAGCGCGGAGAGTCAGCCGCCTCCCGGAGCCTTGGACCCCCTCGGCCGGCTCTCAGAGGGCCCTTGGTCCCCCCGCAGACCGCGCTTCCAGTCGATCCGATAAAGGTCGAACCGCCGGTCCGCGAGATTTCGTACCGTTCCTTCTGCGCGCGCCCAGGTGAGGTCGGCAAGGTTCACGTCGGCTATGGTCAGCGCCTCGATATTCTCGCTTGCTTCCGCCGCAATGCCGTCCCTGGCGAACGGAAAGTCGCAGGGCGTGAGAATGCAGGATTGAGCATATTGGATGTCCATGTTGTCCACCCCGGGAAGATTGCCGACGTTGCCCGACAACACCACGAAACACTGGTTCTCGATCGCTCGCGCCTGCGCGCAATAGCGCACCCTCATGTAACCTTGACGATTGTCGGTGCAGAACGGGACGAAGATGATCCGCGCTCCCTCATCCACCAGGCGGCGCGCAAGCTCAGGGAACTCGCTATCGTAGCAGATGAGGACACCGACCGGTCCAATGTCCGTCTGGATCACGTCAACCGAGCTGCCGCCTTTGATCTTCCACCAATAGGCTTCGTTCGGCGTTGGATGGATCTTCTCCTGCGCATGAACCGAGCCATCCCGCAGACAGACGTAGGCGACGTTTTGAACGCTGCCATCCTCAGTGCGCGTGGGGTGTGACCCGCCAACGATGTTGATGTTGTAGCGCAGCGCCATTCGGGAGAGCTCGGTCACGATGGGGGCCCGATGTTCGGTCATCCGATCGATCGCCTTCATCGGGGAAAGCGTCTCGGACTCGAAGGAAAGCAGCGACATCGTGAAGAGTTCAGGAAAGACGACGAAGTCGGCGCGATAGTCCGCCGCGACATCGACGAAATATTCCACATTCTGTACGAATTCGGCGAAATCCTTGACGGCTCGCGCTTGAAGCTGAACCGTAGCCAGGCGCACGCTCTCGACACCCCGCGGGACGCGGAAGGCCGGTGGTTCGCTTGGGTCCACATAGGGATTGCGCCACACCATATGCGCTGCAAACCCGCCGGATGCGCGGTCGAGCGGCAAATATCTCCGAAGCACGCCAATCGGCGTGAAGCCGTTCGCAAGCTGAAAGCCGATGACGGGGTCGCGAAGCTTCCCCTCCCGCACGTGCGCTAGATAGTCTTCTGGGCCATCGACCTTGGACTTCGAGCGGGCAAAGCCCGGCATCCGGCCGCCGAACACGATGCCGCGCAGTTCCAGCCGCTCGGCCAGCGCTCGACGGGCTTCATAGAGGCGCTTGCCGATCCGGAGGCCCCGCTGGCGCTCGTCTACGGCCATTTCGATGCCGTAGAGCCAGTCACCGGTCGGATCGTGACGGCTTCCGAAGCCGTTGCCGCTGATCGTCGCCCAATCATGGGGCGCAAGCGCAACCGCCTCGTCAATGCGCGATGACGCGCAATAGCCGACAATGGCCCCGGCCAAGACGGCGACGAACTGCCCTTCCGGGAAATTGTTGATCTGGCCGAGGATCTGCCCGGCGCTATAATTTTCGATGCCCGGATAGGCGCGGCTGATCAGCGCGAGGATGCCGGGAACGTCCGCGGGAACGGGAACGCGCACCTCCAGCGTGGCGGGGCTATTCCGGGACATTCACGCGCTCCTACTCCATCAACCGGATCGACCGGGACTTACTTGCGATTTTTCCGCGCAGCATAGCGCGCATCGCGCGCAAGCTTCCTCTCCGCTTCGGTCGGAGGCGCCGGAACAGCCGCGGCCTTCGATGCCGCCTCGGCTTTTGCTGCCGAAGTCGCAGCCTTGGCCTCCCTTGCGGCCTGCTCTGCCGCCTTTTTGGAAGCACGCTTCTCGTTCTCCGCCGCTTCCCGCTTCAGGCGTGCCGCCTGACGCTCAGCGGCGGCCTTTTCGCCAACCGCCGGCTTCAAGCGCAGCTTCTCCAGCGCCTTCTGCTTGGCTTCTTGAGCCCGGCCGACCCGGTCCTGGAAAGACGGATCCTTGTATGACCTCATTGCGTCCAGGACTCCTCAATCAGCTTCATCATCGGGGCAGAGCCGCCGCAATCTATTTGCTCGCGAACTGGCCGGCCTCAGCGCCGAGATGTTCCTTGGCGTAGGCCCGCGCCGCCGTCGCTGTCTTGAACGTGTCCGCGTACAAGGTGGATGTCACGAGCGGATAATTCTGCGAATTGTAGCGGGTTTCCCGGAGGGTCAGGCGGACGGCGCCTTGCGCATCCTTGGCGATCAGGAACGGGCGAACGGGGGATTTCGACATAGTTGTTCTCCGGGATGTTGTGGCAGCGGTCGTGAGCGCCATGAGCGGCTTGCTTCGATGAGATTGGCGATCAGGACGCCGCCGCGGCTTTCAAGGCAGCACGTTCGCTCGCTATGTCGGCAATAAGCTTGTCGCGCATCGTCTCGCCGCGCTGGCTGCGAGCGGCCATCTCGGTCCAGGTGGCTTCCGAGCGAAGCCAACGATCAGGACATTGTCGAGCGTCGCTGCACTCGCTCCAGCGCGAGCCTCTGCGGCGCGTTCGAGGTAGAATTCGTGCTGCGCCGACATGTGATCTCCGATCTTCGAAAAAAAGAGGCGGATGCCGATGGCACCCGCCTTCATCCTTCCTCCGCTGGGAGCGGAGGCGGCAGCTTAGGCTGCCTGCAGAGCGACTGCGCTGGTCTTGCCGCGCTTGTCATTCTCAAGCTCGTAAGACAGGCGCTGTTCCTTCTCGAGGGTGTGCATCCCAGCCGCTTCCACAGCGCTGACGTGGACAAAGGCGTCCTTGCCGCCCGCTTCGTTGGTGATGAAGCCGTAGCCCTTGGAGGTGTCGAAAAATTTCACGGTGCCGATTGGCATATTCAATTCCTTCTTGATGAAGGGACCGAAAGGCGGTCCCCGGACGCTAGGAGAAGCGAGAGAAGGAATGGAGCCGCAAAGCGCCGAAGACCGTCAAATTGCGACTGTAGCACAACCTATATAGGCGCCCGGGCTCGAAATGTTAGGGCCGCCTTCGACTTGTGTCCGAGTTTGTGCGACACTCAGACGGGGATATCATCAAGACCGACGGCGCAAACCTTTGGTTTGCAAGGGGAAGCGATGGTGCTGCCGGTGAGGATTGAACTCACGACCTCAGCCTTACCAAGTCTGTGATCTGACTTTTCTGCGCTCCGCCATAGTTTGCTGTGGCAGGGCAAACTCTTCAG
>JALYGI010000265.1 GCA_030777185.1 Pseudomonadota bacterium | reverse complement strand
GTGAGAACCCAATCGTCGAGTTCAGCGAGGCTCGACAATTCCTTGTAGCGCGGGTGCCCGGCTGGAGCCTCGGCCGCTTCGTGGGCCCAGACCAGCTCAAAGGGGACAAAGGCAGCCCAGGCGCCTGCCTCCAGGGCAGGAAGGATGTCGGATCGCATCGAATTGCCTGCCATTACCGCCTGGCTCGGATCGGATCCGTAGCGGCGGAAGATGCGGCGATAGGTTTCCACTCGTTTGTCGCTGACGATCTCGACGCCGCTGAAGCGGTCGCCAAGTCCCGAAGCGGCGAGCTTCGCCTCCTGGTGATGAAGATCGCCCTTGGTAATGAGCACGAGCCGGGCACGCCGCGCGAGCCTGTCGAGCGCCTCCTCCACGCCCGGCAGCAGCTCGATCGGATGGGCAAGCAGGTCCGTTCCCAGCGCAAGGATCTTTCGGACCGTCGCGGCTGGGAGATCGTCGCCCGCAAACTCGCTTGCAGTCTCCAGCATCGACAGGATGAAGCCTTTGGCGCCGTAGCCATAGGCGGGAAGATTGCGGTGCTCGACATGATCGAGCCGCGCCTGCACCTCCTCCGCACTCGCGAAAGGCGCGAGCAGTTCGGCAAAGCCGCCGAAGGTCCGGCGGAAGAAGGTTTCGTTATGCCAGAGCGTGTCGTCGGCATCGAGGCAGATGAGGCTGATCGGCACGGGCGGTTAAGCTGCGAAAGCGTCTTCGGGGACCGAGTAAAGAGCGTCGGCGGGCGCGCTGGCAGCGGCCTTCAGCCCCGTGGCTTCGGGCACGATCTGATCAAGATAGAAGCGGGCGGCCGCCTTCTTCATCGCAAGAAACGCTCCATCGCCCTCCTCCCCCTCTGCGGCAGCCCGAAGCTGGCGCTCCATCAGCCAGCCGCACACCGCCACCGACAGCATCGTCAGAAAGGGGTAAGAGGCCGCCAGCCGGTCCTCGACGCCCGCTTCGCCAAGCTGCCGAGCGACGGCCTCGCAGGCATCGACATGGGCCATCAGCACCGGCTCGCCTGCGCCTTCGGCGCGCATATCGGCAATGAGGCTCGCAAGCACCGCGCCCCCTTCTAGCCCGAGCTTCCGCCCAACCAGATCGGCGGCCTGGATGCCGTTAGTCCCCTCGTAGATCGGTGCGATCCGCGCGTCGCGATAATGCTGGGCGGCGCCGGTTTCCTCGATGAAGCCCATTCCCCCGTGCACTTGCACGCCGAGGCTCGCCACCTCCACGCCCACATCGGTACCATAGGCCTTTACCAGCGGGGTTAGGAGGTCGACCCTGGCCTTGGCCGCCCCGTCCCCGAGCTGCGCCCGATCCGCCTGTCCCCACGCATAATAAGCGAGCGCCCGCGCCGCCTGGGTGAGCGCCTTCATCCGCAGCAGCATACGGCGAACGTCCGGGTGCTGGATGATGGCTACGGATTCGCGGCTCGCCCATCCCGCCCGTGCCGATTGGACGCGGCTGGAGGCGTAGATGACCGCGGCCTGAGTGGCCCGCTCCGCAATCGATACCCCCTGCAACCCGACATTGAGGCGCGCATTGTTCATCATCGTGAACATGGCGCGCATGCCGCCATTCTCCTCGCCGATCAGCCAGCCGATGCATTGTCCGCTGTCGCCATAGGACATCACGCAGGTCGGTGAGGCATGGATGCCGAGCTTGTGTTCGATCGAGACGCAACGGACGTCGTTCGGCGCCGCCGGGCCGCCGTCCGGCCCCCGATGGAATTTAGGAACCAGGAACAGCGAGATGCCTTTGGTGCCCGGCGGCGCGTCCGACAACCGCGCGAGTACGAGATGAACGATATTGTCGGTGAGGTCGTGCTCCCCGAAGGTGATGAAGATCTTCTGACCCGTGATCGAGTAGGTGCCGTCGCCGAGCGGGACCGCGCGCGTCTTGAGCGCCCCCACGTCGGAACCGGCCTGCGGCTCGGTGAGGTTCATCGTCCCGTTCCACTCGCCGCTGACGAGCTTGGAAAGCCAGGACCGCTTCAGCTCCTCCGAGCCATGCCTGGACAGTGCTTCGACCGACGCGGGAGTAAGCATCATGATCAGCGAGAGGGCCATGTTGGCGCTTCCAAGATCTTCCATCACCACGGCCGCCAGCGTCAGCGGCAGCCCCTGCCCGCCATATTCGGGCGGCCCGGCCAGAGTTCCCCATCCGCCTTCGACATAGGCCCGATAGGCTTGCCTGAAGCCCGGCGGCATCGTCACGCCTTCCGGGCTCCATCGCGCACCCACCTGGTCCCCAACCCGGTTCAACGGCGCGAACTCGCCGGCGGCGAACGCTCCCGCTCCCTCCAGAATTGCATCCACCAGGTCCGCACCCGCCTCGGCGAAATCAGGATGCCCGCCAAGCTCGTCCATCCGCACCACGTGCCGGAGGAGGAAACGCTGTTCGGCGATCGGCGGCACATAGGTCATGATCGGCTGGTCCCGGCTTGCGTGAGGGGCGGCCCGGCTATAGCGCGCCTGAGTGACCCCTCAAGATGCGCCTTTCACGACCGCGGTCAAACCCTACGGAAGGGCCGCGATAGAAGAGGCTGCTCGACTGATCCTTGAGGGGCTGCCGGTCGCGGTTCCGACCGAGACGGTCTACGGGCTCGCCGCGGACGCCACCAATCCGGATGCCGTCGCTCGCATCTACGAGGCGAAAGGACGGCCAAGTTACAATCCCCTGATCATCCATGTCGCGGACCTTGCACAGGCCGAGGCCGTCGCCGACCTGCCGGATGCCGCGCATGCGCTCGCGAGCGCCTATTGGCCCGGCGCCCTCACGCTCGTCGTCCCGCAGCGGGAAAGAAGCGGCATCGCCCCGGCGGCAACGGCTGGACTGCCGACCGTGGCGCTCCGCTCCCCGGCCCATCCTGCGATGCAGGACTTGCTTGCGGCGTGCGGAAGGCCCCTTGCCGCCCCTTCCGCCAATGCCAGCGGCGGCATCAGCCCCACATCCGCCGATCATGTGCTGAGCACGCTGCGCGGCAGGATAAAGCTGATCATCGACGGCGGCCCCACCGAGCATGGCATCGAATCGACCATCCTAGGCTTCAACGAAGGCCGCCTCACTCTGCTCAGGCCCGGTCCGCTCGACTTTGCCGAGCTGGCGGCAGCGGCGCAGCTGCTTGCAGGCCCCGCGCCGGGCGGGATCGAGGCGCCGGGCCAGCTCGCCAGCCATTACGCACCGACCAAGCCGCTTCGGCTGAATGCCGCACAGCCGCAACCTGGCGAATGGATGATCGGCTTCGGGTCATCGGGCGGTGACGACAATCTCAGCCCGGAGGGAAGCTTGGTCGAAGCCGCCTCCCGCCTGTTCCGTTCCCTCCATCGGGCCGATGCGCAGGCCCGGCCGCGCATCGCCGTGGCTCCGATTCCGGAGGAAGGCGTTGGCATCGCCATCAATGACCGCCTTCGCCGGGCCTCAGCGCCGCGCCACCAAGGATAAACCAATGCCTCCACTCTGGAACGACAATCTGACTGCCGAGCGCCCAACCTTCGTCACTCACCTCGCATGCTCGATGACGGGTGAGCGGTACGAAGCGGACCGGCTGCAGGGCCTCTCCCGCGCGGGCCGGCCGCTTCTCGTGCGCTACGATCTTGCAGGCGTTCGGGCGGCGCTCACCAAGGAGGCGCTTGCCTCCAGGCCGGCGGACCTCTGGCGCTATCGCGAGCTTCTGCCCGTGCGCCGAACGGCGAACATCGTCAGCCTCGGTGAAGCGGCGACGCCGATCGTGCCCCTTGCCTCGATTGCCGGGCGGCTCGGGCTTGCCGAGCTGCTGGTCAAGGACGAGGGCAAGCTTCCCACGGGATCCTTCAAGGCGCGCGGCCTCGGCATGGCGGTGTCGATGGCAAAGGAACTGGGTGTCCGAAAGATCGCCATGCCGACCAACGGCAATGCGGGCGCCGCCCTTGCCGCTTATGCCGGCCGCGTCGGGATCGAGGCCATCGTCCTCTGCCCCGACGACACGCCCGAGATCAACGTGCGCGAAATCGCTCTGCACGGCGCGCGGGTCTACCGGGTCAACGGGCTGATCGACGATTGCGGCAAGATCGTCGCGGAAGGCGCGGCCAAGGGCGAGTGGTTCGATCTTTCCACCCTCAAGGAGCCGTACCGGATAGAAGGCAAGAAGACGATGGGGCTGGAGCTGGCCGAGCAGCTCGGCTGGACCGTCCCGGACGTGATCTTCTACCCCACTGGCGGGGGAACCGGCCTCATCGGAATGTGGAAGGCCTTTGCCGAGCTGGAGGCGCTCGGCTTCATCGGGTCAAGGCGCCCGCGCATGGTTGCCGTCCAGGCGGAGGGCTGCGCTCCGATCGTCAAAGCCTTCGAAGAGGGCGAGGAGCATGCGCCGCGTTGGGAGAACGCCCACACCTCCGCCGCGGGAATTCGAGTGCCCAAGGCGGTCGGCGATTTCCTGATCCTCAGGGCCGTGCGCGAAAGCCGCGGCTTCGCGATAACGGTTTCCGACGCGGAACTGGCCTCTGCCGTCGATGAAGCGGCCAAGAGCGACGGCGTCCTCATCTGCCCGGAGACGGGGGCAACCCTCGCCGCCTGCGAAAAGGCGCTGGAGGCCGGCCTCATTCAGCAGAGCGACCGCGTCGTCCTCTTCAACTGCGCGACCGGTCTCAAATACCCGATGCCGGACCGCTCGAAGCGGCTTGACCGGCACGGGCAGGTGGATCACGCAGAGCTTTAACTCTGCTCCGCCAGCTCCTGCTTCTTCAGCCGTGCCGCGAAGCTCTTGCGCAGCTTCTGAAGCTTGGGAGGAATGACGGCGAGGCAATAAGGGTTACGCTGCCCCTCTCCTTCCCAATAATCCTGATGGTAATCCTCGGCCGGATACCAATCGGACAGCGGCTCGATCGTCGTCACGATCGGCTTCGGCAAATCCGCCTG
>JALYGI010000264.1 GCA_030777185.1 Pseudomonadota bacterium | reverse complement strand
CCTGGAGCCTGTGGACATCGAACCCCCGCACGCTCCAGCGCACGTGCCTCCGCCTCCTCCAGGTTCGGAGCATTTCTAGCCTAGGAGAAAGACCGAAGCGGGCATTCAGGCATAAGCATAGGGCCCGCCGCGGGCGAGCGCGGCGCCGTAGGCCCGGCGGGCATGGATCCGCTCCAGCCAATCGGTGAGGTTGGGCCGGCTCTCATCGAGGCCGCCGCGGGCGCGCGAGGCTTCGAGCGGGAAGCTCATCATGATGTCGGCTGCGGTGAATTCATCGCCAGTGAACCAGTCGCGGGCGGCGAGCTCGGTCTCGAGCCAGTCGAGATGCGTGTCCAGCATCTTCTGGATCGGCGCCTTGGCAGGCCTGCCGAGAAGGCCCAGCCGGCTGATCACGAGCAGCGCGAGCAGCGGCGGCATCATCGATCCTTCGGCATAATGAAGGAAGTGCCGGTAGCGCAGGACGGCGTCGCGATTGCCCGGGGGGCCGAGCCTGCCGCCGGCTTTGTCGACCAGATATTCAACGATCGCTCCGGTTTCGGCGACGATGCAGCCGTCGTCGTCGATCACCGGCGCCTTGCCGAGCGGATGCGCCTTCTTGAGCTCCGGCGGAGCGAGCATCGTCTTAGGGTGGCGCTCATAGCGGCGGACCTCGTAAGCGAGGCCAAGCTCCTCCAGCAGCCAGAGAACCCGCTGCGACCGGGAGTTTTCGAGATGGTGGACGATGATCATGCCGGCCTTCCTGAGGTGAGCGAGGCGATTTCCTTGACCAGCTTGGCGGCGAGCACCGCCGTCACGCGGCTTACGTCCCGCCCCGGATTATATTCGACGATATCGGCGCCAACGATCGGCGCGGCCACGCGGCGCAGCACCGCGAGCACGTCCCGCACGGAAAGGCCGCCCGGCTCGTGGTGCGACACGCCCGGAGCAAAAGCGGGATCGAAGCCGTCGAGGTCGATGCTGATGTAGAGCGGACCGGTCGGGATCGGCACCCGCTCGGGTGCGAAATCCCGCATCTCCACCGTCTCGACGCCGAACCGCTCCGCCTGCTCACGCAAATGGCGGTTAAGAGTGCGGATGCCGACCTGGACAAGGCGCCGGGCGAGGCCGCGCTCCATGATCCGGGCGAATGGCGAAGCATGGGAATGCGGATCGCCCTCGAAATCCTCGTAAAGATCGGAATGGGCATCGAAGTGCAGAATGTCGACCGGGCCGTGCACGGCGCAGACGCCCTCGACCGCGGGAAGGCTGACGGAATGATCCCCACCGAGAAGGATCGGAACCGCACCGGCGCGAGCGGCCGTTGCAGCGGCCTCGCGAATGAGGTCGAAGTCGCCGGGCTCTTCGCGAAGCGGAAGGTCGCCCCCGTCCTGCAGCAGAATGTCGGTGCCCAGCTCGAGGCCATTTTCCGCCGTCATGTTGCTGTGTTCCGAGCGTAGCGCAGCGCGGATCAGCGGCGGGGCGGAGGCGGCGCCCCTCAGGAATGAGGAGTGGCTGTCGGTGGGGAGACCGATCAGGCGCACTGTCGGCGGCGATGACGGCTGGTGCGGGGCTGGCTGAGTCACGCCTCGCTCCTAATCGCTCCGGCGGAGGAACGGAACTTGCCATGCGCCGCTTCGTCCCGCAGGGACCCTCCCGATCCAAACCAAATTCGGACCAAGACGATGGCAGACCGCACCGCGCCCGCTGACGCCGAGACGTGGCGAGGCCCCGGAATGCGGGAGTTCGTCGCGCTGATGGCAGCCTTGATGGCGTCCAATGCGCTGGCGATCGATTCGATGCTGCCGGCGCTGCCCGCGATCGGCGACGCGCTCGGCGTTCTCGAGGAGAATCGCCGGCAATTGGTGATCACCGCCTATCTGCTCGGCTTCGGCGTGGCGCAGCTTATCTATGGGCCACTGTCCGATCGCTACGGGCGCAAGGGCCTGCTCGTGATCAGCCTCGCCTTTTACGGCGTGTTCGGGCTCTTGGCGGGAATTGCTTCCAGCTTCACCCTGCTCCTCGCCGCGCGCACGATGCAAGGCGTGGCGGCGGCGGCGACCCGGGTGCTGGTGGTCGCCGTGATCCGCGACCGCTACCAGGGTTCGGGCATGGCCCGGATCATGTCGATCGTCTTGATTGTGTTCATGATCGTGCCGGTGCTCGCCCCCTCGTTCGGCCAGGGCGTGCTGGCGATCTCGACCTGGCGGCACATCTTCATCCTGCTCGGCGTCTACGGCGCGGTGCTCGCCCTGTGGATCCTCCTGAGACTGCCGGAGACGCTGCCGCGCGAGCGGCGGCGTCCGCTTTCGGTGGGGGCGATCGGCGGAGCGGCCTGGGAGACCCTCCACATCCGCCAGTCGATCGGCAACACGCTTGCCCAGACGATGCTGATGGGCGCCCTCTTCGCCTTCATCAACTCGATCCAGCAGATCGTGTTCGACGTGTTCGGCCGGCCCGACCTGATCGGCATCGTCTTCGCCTGCATCGCAGGGCCGATGGCGTTCAGCTCCTATGCGAATTCCAAGCTGGTGATGCGGTTCGGATCGAAGCGCCTGCTCCTGATTGCGCTCTCCGCCTTCACCGGCGTCGCCTTCCTGCACCTCCTGACGGCTGAGATGGCGACGCGCGAAAGCATCTGGACGTTCGTGATCCTGCAGGCGGCAACCATGTCATTCTTCGGCCTGATCGGCGCCAATGCGGGCGCGCTCGCGATGGAGCCATTGGGGCACATCGCCGGCACCGCCTCGTCGGTGCAGGGCGTGATCACGACCATCGGCGGGGCGCTGATCGGCTTCGCCATCGGCCAGCAGTTCAACGGCACCACCCTTCCCTTTTTGGTCGGGTTCACCTCGTGCGGGGCGGCGGCGCTGGCGATCGCCTTCTGGGCCAACCACAAGCCGAACATGGACACGCACGATCAGGCCGAGGTGGAGATCCAGGAGACCGTCAGCCGACCGGGGTGAAGCTGCCGAGGTAGACGCATGCAGTATGCATGGACCTTAGCGCCAGCCTCACCCCTTTCGGCCTCAGATATCGTCGTCCGGGCTAGGGCCGGCCATCAGCGCGTCGGCGACTTCCTCGGTCTTGCCGCGAATGGCCCGTTCGAGCCGGTCGGCCATTTCTGGATTTTCGCGCAGGTAGTTCTTGGCATTCTCCCGGCCCTGGCCGATTCGGACGCTGTCGTAGCTGAACCAGGCGCCGGACTTCTCGACGATGCCGGCTTTGACCCCGAGATCGAGGATCTCGCCGATCTTCGAGATGCCCTCGCCATACATGATGTCGAACTCGACCTGCTTGAACGGCGGCGCGACTTTGTTCTTGACGACTTTCACGCGCGTCGTGTTGCCGACGATATCGTCGCGGTCCTTGATCTGGCCGGTGCGGCGGATGTCGAGGCGCACGGAAGCGTAGAATTTGAGCGCGTTGCCGCCCGTGGTCGTCTCCGGATTGCCGTACATGACGCCGATCTTCATCCGGAGCTGGTTGATGAAGATGACGATGCACTTGGATTTGGAAATGGAGCCGGTGAGCTTCCGGAGCGACTGGCTCATCAGCCGCGCCTGAAGGCCGACATGGCTGTCGCCCATCTCGCCCTCGATCTCGGCGCGGGGAACCAGCGCGGCGACCGAATCGACCACCAGCACATCGATCGCATTGGAGCGGACCAGCGTATCGGTGATCTCGAGCGCCTGCTCGCCCGTGTCGGGCTGCGAGACGATCAGCTCCTCGACATCGACGCCGAGCTTCTTGGCGTAGACCGGGTCAAGCGCGTGCTCGGCGTCGACAAAGGCGGCGGTGCCCCCGTTCCGCTGCGCTTCGGCGATCACGTGGAGGGCGAGCGTGGTCTTGCCCGAGCTTTCCGGCCCATAAACTTCAATCACGCGGCCGCGCGGCAGGCCGCCGATCCCGAGCGCGATGTCGAGCCCGAGCGAGCCGGTCGAGATCGCCTCGATCTGGATCGCCTCGCGCGATCCCAATTTCATTGCGCTGCCCTTGCCGAAAGCGCGGTCGATTTGCGCCAGAGCGGCGTCGAGCGCCTTTTGCTTGTCCATATTGTCTGAAGATCCGACGACTTTGAGAGATGCCACCATGGCCAAGCTCCTCGTAGAATGTCCGCGCCGCCCATTCAACGCATGAGTGCCATGTATTCCTTTTGTTCCGCAGGAACAAGAGGGAAACGGCACCTCATGACGAGCGAAATACCGATTGTCGCAATCAGATTTCAGCTTCGCTCATCCGGGCGCATGTTCGGCGCGTGATGGTGCTCAGCCTCGCGGCGTAAGCCGTCGGTCAGGCGGGAGGATGTCGGGCTACCCGGTCGAGCGCTTCCGCCATTGCCGTCCGAAATTGCGGGTGCTGGTAGATGTCGTTGTGGCCGGCCTCTTCTATGGTCCGCTCGTACACCAGGTTCGGCACTCTTTTCGCCAGTGCCTGGGCGCGGCGGGGCGGGATGAGCGTGTCGCGCCCCGCCACGATAATGGCAGTGGGCACGCGCGAGCTCAGCATGTCCTCGGCTGGATTCATCCTGTGCCGGAGGAGCGGGCCGACCGGCAGCCAAGGATAATGATCGCGCCCGACCGCAGCGAGAGAATCGAACGGCGTCACCAGGACCAATCCTGTCAGCGGGCGGCGGCTCGCGAGGCGGGCGGCAACGCCGCTGCCGATGCTGAAGCCCGTCGCGACGATCGGCCGCCCGGCGAACCTCCGGCTGACGAAATCATGGATGAGCGGCGCGTCCTCGAGCAGCGCTGCAGCGCCCGGGGTTCCGGTACTTGGGCGATAGCCGCGATAATGGAAAGCGACCACGTCGGCATCCGGATAGAGATCCGCCAGAAAGATGGCCGCATCTTCCGCATTCCAGGCATTGCCCGAAAAGCCAAGGATCACCGGACGCGCGCCCGGTGATCGCCCGGCGATGTGCACGCCGTGAAGGCGGTGCCCGTCACGAGTGGCAAGCTCCAGCCTGACGGCGGCCGGCGGCAAAGGCCCCGCGCCTCCTACCGCTTTGGGCGGGAAGATGATCGAGGTCTGGGCGAAAAAGACTGCGGCGACGATTGCCACATAGAGGAGGATTGGGACAAGGAGGAGCTTCAAGGCCCACATGGGCCGGGGCTCAGGCCCTGGCCGCGCAGGCGGCGTCGAGGGCGGGCTCGATGGAATCGATCGTATAAGGCTTGCTGAGCACCGGCGCATTCTCATGCTCGGGCGGCGGCGGCGCGATATGGCCGCCGGTGGCGACAATGAAGGGAATGCCCTTTTCGGTCAGCCGGTCGGCGACGGGCCAGACATGCTCACCCTTCAAATGCACGTCGATGATCGCCACGTCGAAGCCGCCCTCCTCGACCTTGGCTATCGCGTCCTGGACGCTTTCGCAGGTGCCGGCGACGCCGTGCCCGAGGGAGTCGAGGAAATCCTCGAGCATCATCGCGATCAAAGGTTCGTCTTCGACGATCAGAACATTGCGTTTTTCGGCCACAGGCGCGCGATAAAGGCTAATGTCGCCAAATCAAAAGAATTATTTCGGGTGCAGCGCGTCGCGCGCGGCTTCCGCCAGTTTCTGGACCGAAAAGGGCTTGGCGAGGAAGGCGACGCGTTCGAGATCGATCGATTTGCGGAGCTGTTCCTCGGCATAGCCCGAGATGAACAGGATCGGCAGGTCGGGCCTGGTCTTGCGCGCTTCCCGGACCGTGGTTGGACCGTCCATGGTCGGCATGACGACGTCGGAGATCATCAGGTCGACCTTCTCCTCGCGCGCCAGGATCTCGAGTGCGACTTCGCCGTTTTCGGCGGTAAGTACAGTGTAGCCGTGGCGGGTGAGCGCCCGCTCGGCAACCGCCCTCACCATCGCCTCGTCCTCCACCAGCAGGATGGTGCCGCTGCCCCAAAGCTCGCCGGGTCCTTCCTTGGCCCTGCTCTTCTCGTTGCGCGGCGCGGCTTCGGCGCGGTGGACGGGCAGGTAGATTGTGAAGCTCGTTCCCTTTCCCTCCTCCGAATCGGCGAAGATGAAGCCGCCCGATTGCTTGACGATGCCGTAGACTGTGGAGAGCCCGAGGCCGGTGCCCTTCCCCACCTCCTTGGTGGTGAAGAAGGGCTCGAAGATCTTGCCCAGGATGGCGGGCGGGATGCCGGTGCCGGTGTCGGTGACGCGCAATGCCGTATATTCGCCCATTGGCAGGATGTCGGTGCCCATCTTGCGCACGTCTTCGGGCGAAACCGAATAAGTCTGGAGCGTGAGCGTTCCGGCGCCCGTCGGATCTTTGGCGAGCATCGCATCGCGCCCATTGACGGCAAGGTTGACGATCACCTGCTCAAGCTGGCCCGGATCAGCCCGCACCGCGCCGAGGTTGCGGCCGTGCTTCACCTGCAGCGTCACCCTTTCGCCGATCAGGCGCTTCAGCAGGTTCGACACTTCCGCGATGACGTCGGGCAGCTGAAGCACCCGCGGGCGGAGCGTCTGCTGGCGCGAGAATGCAAGGAGCTGGCGGGTGAGCCCGGCAGCACGGTTCGAGTTGGAGCGGATCTGCTGGATGTCGTCATAGTCGCTGTCGCCCGGCGTGTGGCGCATCAGCATGAGGTCGCAATAGCCGAGGATCGCGGTGAGGATATTGTTGAAATCATGAGCGACACCGCCCGCAAGCTGCCCCACCGCCTGCATCTTGGTGGCCTGCGCCACCTGGCGCTTCAACCGGTCGGCTTCGCTATTGTCCTTCAGTGAAAGAATGACGGCTGCCTCACCGAGGCCCCGGGCGCCGGCGATGCCGAGCGCGACCGGCTCGTCCGGGTCATGCTTGAGCCGCACCGGCATGTCGGACGAGGTGGACGGCCCGCGCGCGAAGCGGCGCACCGCATCGGAGACCGCCGCCTTGTCTTCGTCGACAACCAGATCGCCCGGATAGACGGGAAGCGGCCCGTTTCCGATGCCGGCGGATTTCCGGAACGCTTTGTTCATATAAACGAAGCGTCCGTCGACATTGGCAAGCGCAAGACCGAGCGGGATGAAGTCGAGGAGCGCGTTCAGATTGGCGCTCTCCTCCCGGCCCAGCCGCCCGCGGCCACCGGACGGATCGTCGAGCAGCAGGAACAGGGTGAGCGCGTCCGGCGCGTCCACCACCGGCACCTGAAGGATGCGCAGCGGCGCCGCGCCCCTCGGCTCGCTGACGAAGTGGAATTGCCCGTCTTCGGTGATGGCGATCAGCTCGACGAGCGGGGTCCCTGCGATTGGCGAAGAGCCCTGGCCGGTTGCCCTCAGCGCGAAGGCGCGGTTGGCGCCGAGGACATTGCCTTCGGCATCGGCGAGCGCGACCATGATGCCGGCCTCCCCGAGCCGCTCGCCCGGCTGGCCGCCGATCAATCGCTGCGCCTCGCGAAGAAGATCGACATCGTCAGACCGGGAAAATTTCCAGAGCAGATGGTCCTCGGCGAAGCCGGCACGCTCGACGGTGGCGGAGAGGCTAAGGCCGTTGACTCGGATTCTGGCGGAGGCACGGCCATCGCGGCGCGCATCGGCTGCTGCCGCGCGGAGTATCTCCCCCTCGCCTTCGATCTCTGCGGGAGCGGGCGCGCCGCCGAGCCATTCAGCATAGCAGGCATTGGCGCAGATCATTTCGCCGTCCGCGCCGGTTATGGCGACGGCGGCCGCCGCGCTGTCGACGGCCGCGCGGAGCAGCGCTACATCGGTGCGGAGCGGCGTCTCGGCCGCCGCCACCGGCCGCGACATCAGCTTCCCGGCCAACAGCAGGATGCCGCCGAGCCCGATCAACCCGGCCAGGAAAGCAGCCGCGAAGAGGGGGTTGCCGACCGCCCAGAGCAACAAGCCGGCCGATCCGATGCCCAGGCCCAACAAAGTAAGGATCAGCAGGCCGGAGGGGCCCTCGGCTCTGGCGGCGGGAGAAACGGAAGAGCTGGCCATGAGCCCCGTCATGTCCCCGCGCCCGCCGCCGCGTCAAGCCACACCGGTTCAACCGCCGCGAAACGCCTACAGCACCGACACGCGCCCGGCCGGCGGGGGCAACGGAAACACGTTTGCACGTCCCAATAAAGTGAATGATTGATAATAAACCGAGAATTAAGGATAGGCTTATACCATGGCCCACGCTCTGAGCTGAATATATTCCTAGCGGTAAGCTTGGCTCAAACCACCAATATAGTGCCTTTTCGGACGGCTTATACATTTACCAAGCTTCGGAAGAATTCCTTATAACAATCGATCGCATTGTTCCCCGTATATATCTGGGGGGTAATGCAA
>JALYGI010000263.1 GCA_030777185.1 Pseudomonadota bacterium | reverse complement strand
ATAATGAGCCGCGCAGCCTCAAACCCTCGAACAGGTCCCAGCTCGCCGCCACCTTCGGCTTCAGCACGTTGCCGACGTCGGAATAATGCTCGTTTCGTGCTGCGAGCTGCAGGTCGATCGCCCGCATCAAAGGCAGGTTCATCTCCGGCGAGACGATGGGCACGGCCAATTCCAGGAAAGCGGAGGCGATGGTCCGGTTCGCTTTCACGTCCGGCGCGGGGCTTGCGCCCAGAACATCGGTGCCAAACCTCCGGTTGGTGACGATGTCGGTATAGGTGATCGTCCCGTCGAGCCGGGGATCGCGATCGTCCTCATAAGTCTCACGGCGTACCTCGACGCCAGCAGCAATGCCGACGTCGCCCGCAGGGAGGCTGAATAGGCGGGGGTTCGAAATCCTGGCGTCCGCGGTTGCCAGCGAGGTCTTGCTGATCCGGTGGACCTCGACCAGGAACGAACGGATCGTAGCCGGATCGCTGGGGGTTGCGTCGCCAAGGGAGAAATTCGGCTGCGAGCCCCCGTTGAATGGGTTGTAAGCATCCGGAGTCGATCTCGCGAGCGCCTGCTGGAAAAGCGAGTTGCTGACCGCGTTGTGGGTATTGTCGTCGGTCCGCGCCCAGGAATAGCTCAGCGCCGATTCCCAGTCGAAATCTCCGAAGCTGCCCCTGAGGCCGCCGAGCAGCCGGACCATGTCATCGGTGACGGTGAAGGTCCGCGGGCCGGTGTCGACCGGGCGATAGTTGAGGATCGTGAGCGGAAGGCCGGCGGCCGGAACGTTCACCAGGTTCGGCAGGCGGTTTGGATTGGGCACACCGTTGATCGTGGTGGGGCCGAAGGGATTGTAGAAGTTGCTGGCGGGAATGCTGATCTGCGCGCTTGAAATCGGCGCCGACTGCTCGCGCTGCCCGTCGAGTTCCGCATGGTAATATCCGGCCTCGCCGAAGAACTCGAACCCGCCGAAATCGTGGCTGAGCGTGCCGAACGCATTGTAACGGTCGAGCCCGCCGCGGATCGTGCGGTCCGGGTTTTCGTCATAGCGCAGCACGCGGGAGGCGGGGCCCGTGATACCGCCCGCTCGAAGGCAGAGATTGCCGTTGTAGACACTGCTGGAGCAGCCGGCGGCAGTGTTGGACGTCGGCTCGACGTGGAAAATGCCGGACGTGGTGAGGGGGACGGTGCCCTGACGCACCGGCAAACGGGAGATCACCCTGAACGCGCCGAACGGGGAGGAGGCCGAGCGGTTGTCAAAGGCCGTGTCGCCTTCGAACGGGGTGCCGGCGACCCGCGGGCGATGATCCTCGCTTCGAGTAAAGTCCCGCTCGCTCGCGAAAAGCGGCGTTCGATGGGTGTAGCTGCCGAACAGCAGCACCCGCGTGTTTTCCTGAATCCTGGTGCCCGCCTTGACGGCCAGAGTGCTCTCGTCCGTGCCGTCCGCAAACCCATAGCGGGCATCGAGCCGCAGCCCGTCATAGCGATCATCGAGCACGATGTTGACGACGCCGGCGACAGCGTCGGATCCGTAGATGGCGCCGGCGCCATCCCGGAGCACCTCGACGCGCCGAGTGGCGCCGAGCGGTATGGCGTTGGTGTTGACGGTCTGGACCGGCACGAAATTCTCGGTTTGGGTACCGGGCGTCGGGAGCAGGCGGCGGCCGTTCAGCAGCACGAGCGTGTTGCCGGTGCCGAGGCTGCGCAGGTTTATCGAGGCATTGTCGCCCCGCGCGTCGTTGAGGTTGCCGGTGGTGCGCGCTTCCTGGAACTGGACGTCACCGGCCTGCGGGATCGATCGGAAAAGATCGTCGCCGGAGACGGACCCCACCGCTGCAATGCGATCCTCCCCGACCACCGTCACAGGCAGCGCACCGGTCGGCTCAGCACCTCGGATCTGCGTGCCGACGACGACGATGTCTTCGGCGGCCGTCGTGTCGGGCTCGTTCGTCCGGTCCTCGGTGACCTCGGCATTCTCGATCTGCTGCTGCGCGACCGATTCGGTTCCCGTTTGGGTCGTCACCGGCGGCGGCGAAGCCTGTGCGTGGGCGGCCGAGCCGGCGATCAAGGAGACGCCGCAAAGCAGCGCGCGCGCCGTCACTCCATTCAACATTCGATTTCCCCTTTCAGTGGCCGCGATCTCCTCGCACGCCTGCCTGTCATACATCTGATCCTGCATCGCGGGTCGGCGGCGGCGGTCGGTGAGCGCAGTCTGCATCGATAAGAACGGACGAAAACTGGCGCCCAGCCTGGCCGCGCCCGAAACCCCCGTGCGATGTACCGCACCCGCAATGCTGCCCCTCGATGAATGCAACTCCCCGGTTTTTTTGCGCGCGCACAAGAAGATGAAGGCATCCTAACAGCGGCGGCAGAGAGGCCAAGACTGCACCCGCAAGCAATGCTCCGGCAGGATATAGCCTCAGTCTATGGAGCGGGTCCTGCTAAAGGAATGTCCTCATGGCAGACGCGGCCGGGGCGAAGGTCGTCCTGAGAGGGGAAGGGAACCAGCGAGCCGGCTCAAGGTGCAAGTTTTGCAACCAGCTTTCCGTTAATCGCAATTGAAAGCCCGCCCGGAGGCACCATCTGCGCCCGTCATTATCCCCTGCCTGCGCGTGGGACCCCCAGCAATCCAATTCCGAAGAGAAAAGATATGTTTCCTGTGAATCACCTCATAGCGTTCAGTCAGCCAGACTTCCTCCAGCGTCAGCTTCGCGAAGTCCTGGGCAGGGTAGGGCGGACAAGTTCCTACCTCCGGAAAGGGCAATCGGACCGAGCCGGTAAATAGCTCCGGAGCGACACCTAACTCCTATTCGGTTTAGGAACTGGTCACCGACTTACTTCATCTCTCCTCAATGGCGGCAGCCGCAAGACGATCCCCAGGGGCGGGCTTCGTTCCGTGGAGAGCCGCGCGATGCAATTGCTGAACAGAGGGGCTGTGTCCTCGAAGATGAAGGATTACGGCCTGGCGAGCGGTCCCCAGCTTCCGCCTGTCCTGGACGTATTGGAGCACACCAGCGACTGCGTCGCGCTGCTGGATCGAAATTGGCGCTTCACCTTCCTGAACGGCAACGCCCAGAAAGTGTTGGCACGCGGACGCGATCTTATCGGTGCCGAGCTCCATGAGGTCTTCGCCTCCGAGCGGGGAACCAAAGAATGGAAGCAGACGCAAGAAGCTGCGAAAGTGGGCCAGTCTGCGCACTTCGAGTTCTTCGCTTCGCATGTCCAGCTTTGGTTCGAGGTCGACATTCACCCGCTGCCTTCGGGCCTGCAAATCTACTTCAGGGACGTCAGCGCCCGGCGAGCGGCAGAGGCAGCGATTGCCGCAAGAGAGGAGACGCTGCGGCTCGCTCTCAAGGCGGCCGGTGACGCGGCCTGGGACTGGAACCTGCGCTCCGGTCGAATCAGGGTGGAGGGGCGCTACGTGCAGTCGCTTGGCTATCAGATGACCCGCTTCGACGGATCGGCGGAGACCATGAAGAGGATCATCCATGAAGACGATCTTGAGGAGACGCTGAGGGAGCTGATGAAGCATCTGGCCGGGCGTTCCACGAGCTTCGCCCACAAATTCCGCCTCCGATCCTCTTCCGGTGAGTGGCGTTGGACGATGAGCCGCGGCCGCGTCATTGACCGAGATCCCGTGACCGGCTGGGCATCAAGGATGGTCGGGACAAGCCTGGACATTCACAAGCTCGCCGAAGCTGCAGCGCCTCGCCCGAAAAGAGCGCGATCCGCGCCCACCGAGGAGCGTGTGATCACCTCGGGTGAATGAGAAGCAGATCCACGAAGCTTGCTTGACGGGTCCACCTTTGCAGGAGAGGGCCTTCTTGGAATCGAGGAGGCTGCCATGAAGTACCGCACGCTCGGACGCGGCTTGGAGGTTTCGGCGCTGGGGCTTGGCTGCATGCCGATGGCCGGCGTCGGCAACGCATTGTACGGCGAGGCGAGTTATGAGGAGTCGATCGCGACCATAAACCGGGCGATCGAGCTCGGCGTC
>JALYGI010000262.1 GCA_030777185.1 Pseudomonadota bacterium | reverse complement strand
GCATCGCAATGCTGCGGCTGCGCCTCGTCCCGCATGTCTTCGCCGACGGCACGATAAAGACCATCGATGGAAACGAAGGCGAGGCTGTCCGCCTTGATGTAATTGTTCATTTCGGCGACGTTCATCTGCGCGGCGAGCAGCTTCTTCCGCTCGGGCGTATCGACCCCATAGAAGCAGCTGTGGCGCGTCGGCGGGCTCGCGATCCGCATATGGACCTCGCGCGCGCCCGCTTCGCGCAGCATCTGCACGATCTTGAGGCTGGTGGTGCCGCGCACGATCGAATCGTCGACGAGGACGAGGCGCTTGCCCTGGATAAGCGCAGAGTTGGCATTGTGCTTCAATTTCACGCCAAGGTGGCGGACCTGGTCTCCGGGCTGGATGAAGGTGCGGCCCACATAATGGGAGCGGATGTTGCCGAGCTCGAACGGAATGCCCGATTGCTGCGCGTAGCCGATCGCCGCCGGCACGCCCGAATCCGGGACCGGCACGACATAATCGGCATCGACCGGATTCTCGCGCGCCAGCTCGGCGCCGATCTGCTTCCTCACCGTGTAGACGGATTGACCATCGACGATGCTGTCCGGCCTGGAGAAGTAAACGTGCTCGAAGATGCAGGGACGGGGGCGGATCGCGTTGAACGGCCGGTGCGAACGCACGCCTTTTTCCGAAACGACGACCAGCTCCCCGGGCTCCACCGAGCGGATATAGGTCGCGCCGATCACGTCGAGCGCCACCGTCTCCGAGGCGAAGATATAGGCATCGCCGAGCCGGCCCATGACCAGCGGCCGGATGCCGAGCGGATCGCGGCAGGCGAGCATGCCTTCGCTGGTGAGGCAGACTAGGGAATAGGCGCCTTCGACCTGCTTCAGCGCGTCGATGAAGCGGTCGAGCAGAGTGCGATAGGTGGAGGTCGCGACGAGATGGATGATCACCTCGGTGTCGCTGGTCGACTGGAAGATCGAGCCGCGGCGGTTGAGCTCGCGCCGGACGCGCATCGCGTTCGAAATATTGCCGTTATGGGCGACTGCGAATCCACCGGAGGAAAGCTCCGCGAAGAGCGGCTGCACATTGCGAAGCGCGGTCTCGCCCGTCGTCGAATAGCGGACATGGCCGATCGCCGCGCGCCCTGCCAGGGTCCGGATCACGTCGTCGCGATCGAAATTGCCGGCGACGTGCCCCATCGCGCGGTGGCTATGGAACAGCCGCCCGTCCCAGCTGGTGATGCCGGCCGCTTCCTGGCCGCGGTGCTGCAGTGCGTGGAGGCCGAGCGCGGTCACCGCGGCCGCGGTCTCGGCGCCCCAGATGCCGAACACGCCGCATTCTTCGCGCAGCTTGTCCCCAGAAAGCTCTGGATCGAAAGGATTGGTTGTCAGCATGTGTTGGCCCGTCGCTCACCCCGTGCCCGCGCCATATAGGCAGCGCGGACGGGTTTGTCGCCTCGTTGTCACAAATTGATGTGGATTATCCGGCTAAGCGTGCCGTAGACCGCATCTAGCTTGATTTGCCTGAACCCCCGCTGGCTTTAGACGTAGGAGAGACATGAAGAAGCTTCTGGTTGCCGTCCTGCTCCTTGCGTCCTGCTCCGGTTCGGATGATCCCGAGCAAAAGGTGGGCGGTAACAGCACGGCTCCGGCGGTTCAGATGGAGGGTCGTAGCGAGCGGTCCGAAAGGCCGGAGGCGCTGGCGACGCTTACCGGGCTTTACGAAGGCGGCGGCCGGGAGCCGCGGCACCAGATGTGCGTGGTGAAGGGGCAGGGGGGCGAGCAGCGTTTCGGCCTCATCGTCTGGGGCAGCAATCAGCATAGCTGCTCCGGCAGCGGCACCGTCACAAGGACCGGCGACAGGCTGCGCCTTGCCATGGCCGGCGATGCCACCTGCACGATCGAGGCGAGCATCTCGGGCAAGACGATCAAGCTGCCCGAGACGGTGCCCCAGGGCTGCGGTTATTATTGCGGAGAGCGCGCGACACTCGGGGGCGCCGAACTGACGCAGCAAGGCAGCACCGAGCAGGCGGCGATGCGGGCCAAGGATCTCGTTGGCGAGCCCCTCTGCGCGGGTGAGGGCGGCTGATCCTGCTCATGCCGCAGTGCGGCAGCGGTGTTGACTAAGCCCAACCCCCTTTCTAAAGGAACCGCGCCTTGGCGGGTTCGTTCGCCGGCATGTCCCACGCCCGCTTGAAGCCACCGATTCGGACATGGCTTCGCTTTGGAGAAAGACATGGCGGTAGATGAGCCCGGGCAGGACCCGAAGCTTCAGGAAGACGCCCGGCTGACCTCGCTCGATGCGCGGCTCCGTCAGGCGCAGGCCGATGAAGCGGTGAGGACCGGCCAGACGCGGCCAAAAGCTGATCGCAACGAGCAGCTCGGCAACCGCGTTCTGTCCTATCTGATCGGGGGCCTTGCCGGCGGAGCGCTGATCGGCTGGGTCCTGGACCGGCTGTTCGGCACGTCGCCCCTGCTCCTGATCCTGCTGCTGATCCTCGGAACGGCCGGCGGGTTCTGGAACATCATCAAGATTTCCACCCAGCGCCCGGACTGAACTCTCGGGCGCTTGAGTTATGAGCCAAGGCCAGTCGGCGCTTGGCCGAATGGGG
>JALYGI010000261.1 GCA_030777185.1 Pseudomonadota bacterium | reverse complement strand
CATTCTCCGCCGTGGGGCCGACGCGTACGAGGCCGCGATAGGTGTTGTTCGATTTGCCGGCGCTGATGCCCTTGGAAACGATCGTCGAGCGGCTGTTCTTGCCCAAATGGATCATCTTGGTGCCGGTATCGGCCTGCTGGTGGTTGTTGGTGAGCGCCACCGAATAGAATTCGCCGACGCTGTTCTCGCCGGCGAGCACGCAGCTCGGATATTTCCAGGTGACGGCGGAGCCGGTTTCGACCTGGGTCCAGCTGACCTTTGAATTCCTGCCCTGGCAGAGCGCGCGCTTGGTGACGAAATTGTAGATCCCGCCCTTCCCCTCGGCATCGCCCGGATACCAGTTCTGGACGGTGCTGTACTTGATCTCGGCATCGTCGAGCGCGACCAGCTCGACCACTGCAGCGTGGAGCTGGTTCTCGTCGCGCATCGGGGCCGTGCAGCCTTCCAGATAAGAGACGTAGGATCCCTTGTCGGCGACGCTGAGCGTCCGCTCGAACTGGCCGGTATTTTCGGCATTGATCCGGAAATAGGTGCTGAGCTCCATCGGGCAGCGCACGCCTTCCGGAATGTAGACGAAGGTGCCGTCGGAGAAGACCGCGCTGTTCAAGCAGGCGAAGTAATTGTCGCGCTGCGGCACCACCGAACCAAGGTATTTCCGGACAAGATCCGGATACTCGCGGATCGCTTCGGAGATGCTGAGGAAGATGACGCCGGCCTTCTCGAGTTCCGCGCGGAAGGTGGTGGCGACGGAGACGCTGTCGAACACGGCGTCGACCGCGACCTTGCGGGCGCCCTCCACGCCGGCCAGTACCTTCTGCTCCTCGATCGGAATGCCGAGCTTTTCATAGACGCGCAGGATTTCCGGATCGACCTCATCGAGCGAACCCAGTTTCTCCTTCGCCTTGGGCTCGGCATAATAATAAGCATCCTGGAAATCGATCGCGGGAATGTCGAGCTTGGCCCAGCTCACTTCCTCCATCGTCAGCCAGGCGCGATAGGCCTTGAGGCGCCATTCGAGCATCCACTCCGGCTCGCCTTTCTTGGCCGAGATGTAGCGGACGGTGTCTTCATTGAGCCCCTTGGGCGCGAATTCCTGCTCGATATCCGAGGAGAAACCCCATTCGTAGGTGGAGGCGCGGTCGGCAGCTTCCTGGGCTTCACGATTACGCACGCCGACTTCTTCTGGGGGGGTCACTTCAATTCACCTTGTGCCAATGTCGCAAGGCTGACGCCTTGCAGGGCGCCGCGGACGGCGTCGTTCACAACGTTCAGATGCGGCTTCACCAGGCAATGCCCGTCAAGCGCGCAATCGTTTCTCTTCTCGTCAACGCAGACCGTCATCGCGATCGGCCCTTCGACCGCCTCTATGATGTCGGCGAGGCTGATCCCGTTCGCCTCGCGCGCCAGCCGAAAACCGCCGCCGGTGCCGCGCGCAGAGCTCAGCAGCCCAGCCGAGGCGAGCCGCCCCATCAGCTTCTGAGCCGTTGGGAGCGGCACGCCCGTCTCCTCCGCAAGCAGGGACGCCGACAGCCGGGAGCCGGCGCCGTGGCGCGCCGCCGCGGCCATCATGACCACTGCATAATCGGCAAGGGAGGTAAGGCGCATGATTCCAATCGGACGAATTCGATCCGATTGCTATTTGGGCCTGGGAGCGGCCGAAATCAAGGAAAACTCCCCCTCCCCTCGTTCGAAAGGGCTTTTGACCAGCGGCTGCCCGACTGTCATAGGCGGGCCGAAATGGCGCTCTTCCCGCTCATCCGCCCGCTGATCTTCAACCTGGACGGCGAGCGGGCCCACCGCCTCACGATCGCCGGGCTGAAAGCGCTACCGGCAGGCGAGGCCCCAAGACAGGATCCCGTCCTGGGCATCCGGGCCGCTGGGCTCGATTTCCCCAACCCGGTCGGGCTCGCCGCCGGCTTCGATAAGAATGCCGAGGTGTTCGCGCAGCTGCTGCGGCTCGGCTTCGGCTTTGCCGAAGTCGGCACGCTGACCCCGCTCCCGCAGCCCGGGAATCCCAAGCCGCGCCTGTTCCGGCTGGTGGAGGACCGGGCCGTGATCAACCGGCTCGGCTTCAACAATCGCGGCCTCGATGCCGCGCGCAAGCGCCTGGAAAATCGGCGGTCGGGTGGGATCGTCGGAGTCAATGTCGGGGCGAACAAGGACAGCAGCGACCGGATTGCCGATTATGTCAGCGGTGTTCGGACCATGGCTCCGGTCGCCGACTATCTCACCATCAACATCTCCTCGCCCAACACGCCGGGGCTGCGCGGCCTTCAGGACAAGGGAGCGCTCGATGAACTGCTGAGCGCCGTGGCCGACGAACGGAGCCCGGATGGGCCGCCCATTTTCCTCAAGCTCGCCCCCGATCTCGACCGCGACGGGATCGACGACGTCACCGACGTGGCGATCGCGCGCGGGATCGACGCCCTCATCGTGTCGAACACGACGATTTCGCGCCCGGATCTAAGGTCGCGCTTCGGCGGCGAAGCAGGCGGATTGTCGGGTGCGCCGCTGAAGAGCCTCGCGCTTGAAAAGCTGCGCGAGTTCCGTAGCGCCGCTGGCGGTGAGATCCCGCTGATCGCGGCCGGTGGGATTGAGAATGGCGCCGACGCTTTTGCCCGCATCCGTGCCGGGGCGAGCCTGGTCCAGCTTTACTCCGCCCTCATCTATGAGGGTCCAGGCCTGGCAAGGCGGATTTGCGCCGAATTGAGGCGCCTGCTCGAACGCGAGGGCTTCCGCAACGTCGCCGAAGCCGTCGGGACCGAGCGTCTCTCTTAAGGCTTGCCGCGATCCACAACCGCTCTAGAGCCTTTCCCGACAAGGCGGAATCGCCTTGTCGGATCAGAAAGGCTCCAGATCAATGTCTGGAGCACTTCCCGGCCGAAAAACCGGTTCCCACTTTTTCGGGAAGTGCTCTAGTGTCGCTGTGATGATCCAAAGCCTGCTGAAGGCGGCCCGGCCGCTCCATCTCGTCCTCCCGCTCCTCTTCCTCAGCGCCTGCGCGGCGCAGACCAGCCAGACCGGCGCCGGCGCCGCGGCCACCGCCCGGGGCACGGTCTCCGCCGCCGATCCGCGAGCCGCAGAGGCGGGGATGGCCATGCTGAGGCAAGGCGGCACCGCAGCCGATGCGGCGCTGGCGATGATGGTCGCGCTGACGGTGGTGGAGCCCCAATCCTCTGGGATCGGCGGGGGCAGCTTCCTCGTCTATCATGACGAACGGACGGACCGCCTTTCCACCTTCGACGGCCGCGAAAAAGCTCCGGCGGCAGCCACCCCGGCCTATTTCATCGGGCCCGACGGCAAGCCCCAGTCCATCGGCGAGGCGATTCCCGGCGGCAAAAGCGTGGGCGTACCGGGCAATTTCCGCCTGATGGCAATGGCTCACCGCCGCCATGGCAGGCTAGGCTGGGCGACCTTGTTCGAGCCGGCGATCCGGCTTGCGCGCGACGGTTTCACGGTGACGCCGCGGCTTCGCGAAGCTCTTGCCGGGGCGGACCATCTCGAAATGACGCCGGCGCTGCGCCGCCTTTATTACAGCGACGCCGGCGAGCTGAGACCGGTCGGAGCGCTGGTCCGCAATCCCGAGCTTGCCCAGCTGCTGGAAAGGGTGGCCCGCCTCGGTCCCGACTATTTCTACACGGGCGCACCGGCCGAGGCACTGGTGCGGACCGTCACCACTGCGCGGCGGAATCCCTCGAGGATGAACCGGGGCGACCTCGCCAGCTACGAGGCCAAGGAGCGCGAGCCGGTCTGCGGCGAATATCGCGGGCACCGGATTTGCGGGATGGGCCCGCCTTCTTCGGGCGCGACCACCGTCTTCGCCATCTTGAAGCAGCTCGAGCGGTTCGACCTTGGTGCCATGGGCCCGCGCGATCCGCGCTCATGGCATCTGTTCGGCGAGTCGATGCGCCTCGCTTATGCCGACCGCGACGCTTACATCGCCGACCCCGATTATGTCCGGGTGCCGGTCGCGGGGCTGATCGACAGCGCCTATCTCGCGTCGCGCTCCCGCTTGATCTCGCCCGATCGTGCCATGGCCAATGTCAGCGCCGGCACTCCGGCCGGGGCGCCGCGGGTGACCGCAGCGATTTCGGGCG
>JALYGI010000260.1 GCA_030777185.1 Pseudomonadota bacterium | reverse complement strand
GCGGAGCGACCGCGAAGCAACGCCCACAAATAAGTAAGGGAGACGGCGAGCACCGCAATGACGAAGACCAGCGCCCACAGTCGCTCGGGCGTAAAGCCATGCTGGTCGATGCGGAGCCAGGTCGAGACGGCTGCCACGAGCGCGAGCGGCGTCATCACCGCGCCGAGCGCCATTGCGCTCGCGCGCAATGCCACCCCCCTCGCCTCCTCGTCCGCCGAATTGCCGATGACGGCATTGGCGAGGATGAAGGCCCCGGCAATGGCGCCAAGCAGGATCGGTGTCGTTGCGCTGGTCTTCTCCCACAAGGGAGTTAGGCCGGTGATCGGAAGGGCAAGAACGAAGAGCGCCAGCCCCACCGCCAAAACGGGCGCAAGCACCGACAAGACGGTGGTCACCACCCGCTGCAGGAGGCCGAGCACCTTGTCGCGATCCCGGAGCAGGCCCGCGGCCCCGCCCAGCGCCGCGCCCACCAGGGTGAGATTGAACCAGCTCTTCCGCATCGCATCGCGGAGAAGCTCGATTCCGATCAGGTGAAAGAGTTCGGCGAGCAGCTGCGCGAGCAGCCAGGTGATGAGCACGAATGCCCAGGAGGCGAACCACAGCACGATATTGGTCCAGGCATGAGCATGGACCTCAGGATAGAAGGGAGCCCACCGCCCCTCATCCCGTACCGTCTGGAAGAGCGGCGCCGCGATCGCGATGGCAAGCAATGCCGAGAAGATCCGCCATTCATCGCCCGCGCTCCAGCCGCTGGGGCTGCCGTTCCAATAGAAGACCAAGGCGACGGTGAGTCCGCAGCCGAGCGCGAACAACAGCGACCAGAGCCAGCGGAGACGCTCGAGCGTGAAGGCGAAGCTGATTCCGCCGACGGCGATCAACGACGCCGCGCTCATCCGGAGCGGGTCCTCAGTCCAGCGAGACTCGCCGTCCTTGAGAACGAAATCGAAGGCGAGACCCAGAATTGCGCCCAGCGCGGCGAGCAATAAGGCCCGCGCCGGCCATGCCTCATTCTCAACGATCCTGTCGGCCATGCCATCTCCCCTTCCGGCAAACTGCGCCATCGCGTTGTCCGCGGCCTAGGGTCCAGACCTGTACTTTATGAGGTCGTGACAAGGGGAGATTTGGCGCAGGGCAAGGCGCGAGTGCGGCAGATAGCAGGCACTATCTGCCAATCGAGCAACGCAGCCATGCGCCAAACAGCAGGTGCGGACTGCCCCCGGCAGTCCGCAGCCATGTCCGGGGGACATGGCAAGCGGCTGTCCCCTTGCCCCTCCGGGGTGGCGCCAAGGAGGGATGCGCAGGTATGGATTGCCCCCGGCAATCCATAGCCATGCCGGGGGCATGGCGGCCTGCACATCCGCGGCGTCAAGCGCGCTTGACGTGGTGCCCGCCACGCCTTCGCGCGCTCTCCTTGCGGGCTCATCCCTCCTTGGCACCACCCCTTAAGGGGCAAGGGGATATTGGGCGCATGGCTGCGTTGCTCGATTGGCAGATAGTGCCGCTATCTGCCGCACTCGCGCCTTGCCCTGCGCCAAATCTCCCCTTGTCACGGCCTCATAAAGTACAGGTCTGGACCCTAATCTTCCCAAACGGCTGGACCGCGCTATAGGTCGCCTCATCTTATCCCCTATCACAAGGTGCCTGCCCCATGCGTTCAGCCGCCGCTCTCCTCCTCCTCCTCGCAACGACAGCCTGCACCATGAACCAAAGCCAGCCCGCCACCCTCGCGGAGGCCGCTCCTAAGGCGTCCATCGTCTATCCCGCGACCGAGCGGCAGGAGATCGTCGAAACGCAATTCGGGGTTCCGGTCGCCGATCCCTATCGCTGGCTCGAGAACGACGTTCGCCAGGATTCCAAGGTGGCAGCCTGGGTCGCGCAGCAGAATGCGCTGACCGATTCCTACCTGGCGACGCTTCCCGGGCGCGCCACGTTCGAGCAGAGACTGCGCGAGCTGTTCAACTTCGAGCGCTTCGGCATCCCGCGCAAGGAAGGCAGCCGCTATTTCTACACGCGCAATACGGGCCTCCAGAATCAGAACGTGCTCTACGTCCGCGAGGGGCTGAACGGCGCCCCCCGGATGCTGATCGACCCCAACACCTGGTCCAAGGATGGCGCGACGGCGCTTGCCGAGTGGGTTCCCTCGGAGGACGGGCGCCGGCTCCTTTACTCGGTGCAGGAAGGCGGCACCGACTGGCGCGTGGTGCGCGTGCTCGACGTCGACAGCGGCAAGGTCCTTCCCGACGATGTGATATGGGTGTTGTTCGCCAATCTCGATTGGGCCAAGGACGGCTCCGGCTTCTTCTATTCGCGCTTCCCCGAGCCCAAAGCGGGGCAGCAGTTCCAGTCGCTGAACGAGAATCACAGCGTCTACTTCCACAGGATCGGCACGCCGCAGTCGCAGGACCGGCTCGTCTATGCGGATCCCGCGCGGCCGAAGCTCAGCAACGTCGTGCAGGTTTCGGACGACGGCCGCTGGCTGGTGATCACCTCGTCGGAAGGTACGGACGAGCGCTACGACGTCACACTTGTCGATCTCGCCCAGCCGAAGGCGCCGCCGCGCAAGCTCGTCACGGGCCTTCAGAACCAGTGGGATTATATCGGCAATATCGGCACTACTTTCTACTGGGGGACGAATACGGACGCGCCGCGGCTCCGCATCGTTTCAACCGACATCAGCCGACCGGGGCTGGAAGTGAAGCAATTGATCGCGGAGGATGAGGCGACCCTTGGCGGAGCCTCGATCGTCGGCAAGCAGCTCATCGCCTCCTATCTGGTGGATGCGAAGACGGAGGTTCGGACCTTCGACCTCAGCGGCCGGCAGACCGGCAAGGTGGCGCTGCCGGGCATTGGGACGGCCAGCGGCTTTTCGGGTGATCCGGAGGATAGCGAGACCTTTTTCGCCTTTTCCAGCTTCAACATGCCGACCACCATCTACCGCTATGACAGCGCCACCGGCCAGACCACGACCTGGGCGCAGCCTCAGGTGGCGTTCCGGCCCGAAGATTATACCGTCAGCCAGCGCTTCTACCGATCGAAGGACGGCACGCGCGTGCCGATGTTCATCGTCCACCGCCGCGACCTGGACATGCGCAAACCTCAACCGACCCTGCTTTACGGCTATGGCGGCTTCAACGCATCGATGCTTCCCGGCTTCTCGGCGACGCGGATCGCCTGGATGGAGCAGGGCGGCGTCTTTGCGCTCGCGAACATCCGCGGCGGCGGCGAATATGGCAAGGC
>JALYGI010000259.1 GCA_030777185.1 Pseudomonadota bacterium | reverse complement strand
GTTGGGATCCCGTTCATGCCGGGGTTCGGCCGTGATGGCCGGCGCTGGTCAACCTTTTGCCTTGACCCTGGAACCAATCCCAACTTATGCGGGGGCTTCGGGCACGCATCCTTTAGTGCTGGCTCGTTGCATCCAGAGTGGGTCCTCGCGGCCCACGCCAACCTGCCTCCCCGGGCAAGGTGGCGGTCTCGAACGGGACGATGCGGCCGGACGGCAACCAAACGGGTGTCCTGGCAGCGTCGTCCTTCGCAAGTTTAAGGATCGGTCATGACGCTGTCACTTTCCTCCCGGAGCCTCCTCTCTCCCGCACCGCCTAAGCTGCCGGCATGTTGATGCAGGCCCAGACCGTCCCCTGTCGCGACGTGGAGGTCCCTGTTCCGGCGGACCTCCGCCAATTTGGTACGGCGACGAAGGCCCGCCTCTTCGGTGATGGCAGCGGCCCCCTGGTCGTGGCGCTGGGCGGCATCTCGGCGGATCGCTTCGTCTGCGAGGACCCGCACGGCCAGCCCGGCTGGTGGTGCGGCCTCGTCGGCCGAGGACGGGCGGTGGACCCGGCGCATTGCCGGATCCTAGGGCTCGACTTCGCCGCGGACTCCACTGGGCGCACGGCGCCCAGCACCGTCTGCCAGGCGCGCATTCTGTGCGCGGCGCTCGACGCGATCGGCGCTCCGGCCGCCGATGTCGTTATCGGAGCCTCCTATGGCGGCATGGTCGCGCTTGCCATGGCCGAGCATTTCCCGGCCCGGGTGCGCCGCCTCGTCGCTATTTCGGCCCCCGCCGAGCCGCACCCGAGCTCAACCGCGGCGAGGGAGCTGCAGCGGCGAATTGTGGAGCTCGGCCTTGCCTCCGGTCTTGGAGATGAGGCGCTCTCGATCGCCCGCGGCATGGCCATGCTGACCTACCGCACGCCCGAGGAGTTCGCGCAGCGATTCGCTGGCGGCCTCACACATGATGACCCGCTCGGCACATCGGAGGCCGGCGCCTATCTGCGCGCCCGCGGCGATGCCTACCGGGCGGTCATGTCTCCCGAGCGCTTCCTCAGCCTTTCCGCTTCGATCGACCGCCATCGCGTCGATCCATCGCGGATCCGTCAGCCCGTGCTGGTCGTCGGAGCGACCAGCGACCAGCTGGTTCCCGCGGAGCAGATGCGCGCCCTCGCTCACTCCCTTCCCACCTCCGAGCTCCACCTCTTCGACTGTCTCTATGGCCACGACATGTTTCTCAAGGAGGCGGACAAGATCGGTTGTCTGGTCGAGCCGCTGCTGGAGCAGCTGTGAAACCGCGCGATCCGGCGACGATCGTCTCCGCCGCCCGTCCAGATTGGGACCCGGCCCATGGCGGGGTCTCGCCTCCGCTCTGGACCTCCGACACCTTCCGCTGGCCCGCCTTGGACGCCAAGCCGGACTATGATTATTCGCGGACGGTCAATCCGAACCGCGACATGCTGGCCGAGGTGCTCGCGGAGCTCGAGGGCGCGGCTGGAGGCGTCGTCACCAATTCGGGGCAATCGGCGGCTTTGCTCGCGCTGCTGCTTCTGCCGGCCGGCGCGCTCGTCGTGGCTCCGCACGATTGCTACGGCGGCACGTACCGGCTCATCAAGGGTTTCGAGGATCAGGGCCGCCTCCGCGCCCGGTTCGTCGACATGCGCAACGAGCGAGCCTTTGCCGCCGCGCTCGGAGAAGAGCCGGCGCTCGTCTGGATCGAAACGCCCAGCAATCCACTGCTGCGGATCACCGACATCGAGCGTTGCTCCCACGCCGCCCGCGCGGCAGGGGCGCTCACCCTGGCCGACAATACGATTCCGACGCCGCTTCGCCAGCAGCCGCTCCAGCTCGGCTGCGATCTCGTGCTCCATTCCACGACCAAGGCGCTGAACGGCCACGGCGATCTGTTCGGAGGCGCTTTGCTCGCCAGCGACGAAGGCCTCGTCGAGAAGCTCCTCTGGTGGTCGAACGCGGCCGGGCTCAACGGCTCCGCCCATGACAGCTGGCAGACGCTGCGCGGCCTCCGCACCCTCGCGGTCCGGCTCGACCGCCAGGAAGCGAGCGCCGCCCGGATCGCGCACTGGCTGTCGGAGCAGCCTGCAGTCAGCGCGGTGAACTACCCGGGCCTGCCTCGCCATCCGGATCACGACCTCGCCTCGCGGCAGCAAAGCGGCCCCGGCTTCATGATCAGCTTCAGGCTCGCAGGGGGCTCCGAAGCGGCACGGCGCGCACTGGGGTCGCTCGAGCTCGTCACGCTCGCCTCCTCGCTCGGCGGATATTCGACCCTCATCTGCAGCCCTTCGACTATGACGCATCGCGGCATGCCGCCGGAGGCGCAGGAGCAAGCCGGATTGCACCCGGACCTTCTCCGTCTGTCGGTGGGCCTTGAAGATTCTGAGGATCTTATCGCGGAACTCGATCGCACCTTCGCCGTATCGAGATGAGGATCGACCGCGCCGCAGCTGCGGCTCAGGGGAACCACGAGATGGAATTCTACCGCATCCGGCGGTTGCCGCCCTATGTTTTTGCGGAGGTGAACGCGATGAAGGCGGCGGCCCGGGCGCGCGGCGAGGACATCATCGACCTCGGAATGGGCAATCCCGACGGCGCGCCGCCGCCGCATGTGATCGACAAGCTGGCGGAGGTCGCGCGCAATCCTAGGGCGCACCGTTATTCCGCCTCAAAGGGCATCTCCGGGCTGCGCAAGGCGCAAGCCGGCTATTATGCGCGCCGCTTCGGGGTGGAGCTCGACGCCGACAGCGAGGTGATCGTCACCCTCGGTTCAAAGGAAGGCCTCGCCAATCTTGCGCAGGCGATCACCGCACCTGGGGACGTCGTGCTGGCGCCCAACCCAAGCTATCCCATCCACGCCTTCGGCTTCATCATTGCCGGCGCGGCGATCCGCTCCATTCCGGCCGCGCCGGGGCCGGAATTCTTCACCCGGCTCGAATTCGCCATGCGCTACACGGTGCCGAAGCCCTCGGTGCTGGTGATCGGCTATCCCTCCAACCCGACCGCCTATGTCGCCGACCTCGCCTTTTACGAGAAGATCGTCGCCTTCGCGCGCGAGCACGGCCTGTGGGTGATCAGCGACCTTGCCTATGCCGAAATCTATTTCGGCGAGGAGCCGACGCCCTCGATCCTCCAGGTCCCGGGCGCCAAAGAGGTGGCGATCGAATTCACCTCCATGTCCAAGACCTATTCGATGGCGGGATGGCGGATCGGCTTTGCAGTGGGCAACCGGACTTTGGTCGGCGCCCTCACCCGCGTGAAATCCTACCTCGATTACGGCGCCTTCACACCGGTGCAGGCCGCGGCCACGGCGGCGCTCAACGGGCCGCAGGATATCGTCCAAGCGAACCGCATGCTTTACAAGGCCCGACGGGACTGCCTCGTGGAGAGCTTCGGCCGCGCAGGTTGGACCATCCCGTCGCCGGAGGCGAGCATGTTCGCCTGGGTGCCGATCCCGGAGCAATTCCGTAACCTGGGATCAGTCGAATTTTCCAAGCGCTTGCTTGCGGAAGCGCAGGTCGCGGTCGCGCCCGGTGTCGGGTTCGGCGAGGAAGGCGAAGGCTTCGTCCG
>JALYGI010000258.1 GCA_030777185.1 Pseudomonadota bacterium | reverse complement strand
GCCTGGAGCTTGCCGATTGCTGCCTTTTCGCGCACCGGGCGAGCGGCCCCTTGAGGAACAAAGTCGGCGTTCGAAGCGAGGTTCAGGTCCTGCGCGACCCGGGCGGCCAGGTTCCTGCTCTTTAGGAGGCCATATTGGGTTTCGAGGAACTGCGCGTCGCTGCGTTCCCCACGCCTCTCTTCCTCGCCTTCCATCACCTCGACCGACGGCGGGTTGATCTCGAGCGTCGCTTGCGCCCGGTACAGCGGCGTCGTCAGGAGCGTGATGATCACTGCCCCGGCGATAGCGAGCGTGATCGCACCCAGAATGAGCCACCGCCATTCCACGAAAATGCGCCAGAGCGTCGCCAGGCTCATGTCCGAACCCGCATGAGCCTCGGCATGGGCCGCCGGCGGGCCACCATGGATGTCCTGCACGATTACCCATCGCGGCTCGCCGCCTCCAGGAACAACTTCTCTATTCATACTCGGGGATCACCTTCCCGCTTGATCAGCGTCAAAACGGGCGGAAGATTGACAGGATCGGCAGCGCCGAAAGCAGTTCTTTCTGGGCTGCCTTGAGCGAGGAGCCATCCACCACGATGATGTCACCGGGGTAAATTTGAGGGTCCTCCGCTTCGCCTCGTCGGATCCGGGTGAGGTCGAAAGCCGCAGCCATCCTCTGCCCCTGGATTTGCCTAAAGACCGCAATCCGGCGGGGGTTCGCCGACTCGGTAGGGCCCTTTGCCATTGCGATGGTCTGGAGCAGCGTCACTGGCCCGACCACCGGATACATGCCCGGCGAACCGACAGCCCCGTCGACCGTGACCTGTCGCGCCGCAGAGGCTTTGAGGCCGACGCTGACCTGCGGGGTTTCATAATAATCTTGGCCGAGGCGCCGCACCAGCTCCGCCTGCAACTGGCGCGCCGTGACCCCGGCCGCGCGCACTTCGCCGATTAGCGGGAGAAAAATGTTGCCGGTCAGATCAACCTGATAATCCTTGCTGAGATCCTGCGATTTGAAGACTTCGATGCTGAGCGTATCCAGCGGCGCGATCTTGTAATCCTCGTCCACGGCCGCCACCGTCGGAGCATCCGGTCGACCAAAACCTTGGACCTCGTATGGAATAGGGCCGCCAGGTCGGGCGGCGCAAGCGCCGAGCGAGAGAAGCACGAGCGTCCCCGCGAAAATTGAAATGATCAAGCTGGCAGATGTCGATAATTGTTGAATTGGCCTGGCCATGACAGATACTCCCTGGCAGCGGGCGAAGTGACGTTATACCGGCTGCTTTTTCCGATAGATAGCGGCCGCTCACGCTGCAGACGGCGCCGCCGCCCCATAGTGGCACATCGCCGTCGGCTTACGCCCACCAGCCCCAAGCTGCAACAATTCTGCCGCGCGTTGCTTGCTGGAGGGCGGATCCGTAGATGCTGGGCCATGGCGGAAACAGTCCTGATCTCGATCAATGCGTCATGGAACATCATCAACTTTCGAACAGGGCTCGTATCCGCTCTTCGAGATCGTGGTTACCGCGTCGTCGTCGTTGCGCCGGAAGACGATCACAGCGCCGAGGTTCGCGCACTTGGCGTCGATTATATTCCGCTGGAGATGGATAAGAAGGGCCTTTCGCCAGCGCGGGACCTCCTTCTGCTCGCGCGTTATTATCGGCTCCTGCGCGCCGTGAAGCCGGACGTGTTCCTCGGCTATACGCCCAAGCCCAACATCTATGGCTCGATCGCCTGCCACCTGCTGGGCGTTCCGGTGATCAACAATGTTGCGGGGCTCGGAACGGCTTTCATCAAGGAGGGCTGGCTGGCCAGGCTGCTCACCTTTCTGTATTCGGTGGCGTTCCGGCGCTCCCGAACGATATTCTTCCAGAATCGGGATGATCTGGACCTGTTCCTTTCGGGCAGGGTGGTGCAGAGGCACCAGGCGCGGCTTCTCCCTGGATCCGGGATCGACCTCAACCGCTTCAGGTCCAGCGCCTCTCCGCAGCAGGCCGGACGCGGCTTCCGCTTTCTGCTGGTGGCGCGGCTTCTCTGGGACAAGGGAATAGGCGAATATGTCGAAGCGGCAAGACGTCTTCGGGACGAGGCGCCGGAGGTGCGCTGCCAGCTCCTCGGTTTTGCCGATGCCGAAAATAGAACGGCCATTCCTCGAACGCAGCTTCAAAATTGGATGGAGGAGGGGGTCGTCGATTACCTTGGTCATGCCAGCGACGTCCGGCCGTTCATAGCGGCGGCTGACTGCATCGTGCTCCCGTCGTATCGCGAGGGCCTTCCGCGGGTCCTGCTGGAGGCTGCTGCCATGGCCAAGCCGCTGATTGCGACGGACGTCCCCGGCTGCCGCCATCTTGTCCAGGACGGGAAGAACGGCTTCTTGTGCACCGTCCGGGACGCGAACTCGCTCGCCGAAGCGATGTTGAAGATGGCGGCTTTGCCCGCCGACGAGCGGCAGCGGATGGGGGCCTTCGCGCGGAGCAACGTCGAAGAGGAGTTCGACGAAAGGATCGTGATCGACCGCTATTTGCTTGCGGTCAGGGAAGCCTTGGGCCGGGAGCCGGGCCAGCCTTGAACGGTGGTTGCTCGATCAGCGCGATCCGAACCCGCTGAAGATCGTCCTGAAGGTCCCGCTAAGGATCAGCAGGTCAAGCCAGAGCGAGAAGTGCTTGATGTAGTAGAAATCGTAGTGAAGCTTCGAAAGCACTTCCTCGACTTCAGCCACATGGCCTTGCCGGACCTGAGCCCATCCCGTGATGCCGGGCCGAACGATGTGCCGGTAGCGGTAAAAGGGCAGCTCGGCCTCATACCAGGCGGCAAGCGGCACCGCCTCCGGCCGAGGGCCTATCCAGCTCATTTCGCCGGAAAGGATGTTCACGATCTGCGGCAACTCGTCGATCCGGTACCGCCGAAGGATACGGCCGACCCGGGTGACACGTTCATCCTGCCCGCGCGTGATTGCGGCGACCCGCGCATCCTCGATGTGCGGCTGTTCCCTCATGGTACGCAGCTTGTACATGGTGAAGGGACGGCCACGATAGCCCATGCGCTGCTGGCGAAACAGCACCGGGCCGGGCGAGTCGATGCGGATTGCCAGCGCAGCCAGCGCCAGCACAAGAGCGACGGCCGGGGCGGCAACGATGCAAAGAAGAAGGTCTCCGATCCGTTTTGCATTGCTGTAGAACAGGTTCGGAAGAAGCGTTCCGAGCGTGTTTTCGGAAAGATGTTCTATTGCGACTTTTCCGGTGAGCGATTCCTGCACTTGCTTTACGTGCATGACCTGGATGCCGTTCAAAGCGCAGTCGGCAAGGAAGGTCTCCCACCTTTCGGGCATGTCGGCACGGAGGTCCGCGACGATCGCGTCCACCTGGTGAGACGTTGCATGGGTGAGTGGCACCCACTCGACATTATTGATGCCAAACAAGCTGTCGACTGCCCCAGCGGGAACAACGCCGATCCTCAGATTTTTCTGACGCTGGAGTTTGAAGTAGACGATGAACATCCAGCAGACGGAAAACAGGAAGCTGGTGGCGAATTGAGTGCGATTATAGTCCA
>JALYGI010000257.1 GCA_030777185.1 Pseudomonadota bacterium | reverse complement strand
CGTCTGCGTTAGGTGGAAGCTGACTTTGACCCGCTTCTCCGCTGCTACTTCCTCCTCGGGTCATCAGCGGGGTTGACGTAATTGATCCCCCAGGGACCCGTACTGTTCAATTGCACGACCGTTTCTTCCTCCACGTGGGCGAAATGGACCATACCCGGATCAAATGCGAAGAAGCTGCCCGCCGGGAGGCGGCGCGCCTGTCGCCAGTTAGCCTGATGGCCCATTCCCAGGTGAAAGGCTCCAGACACGACAGTGATTATTTCTGGTCTCGGGTGGCTGTGCGGCGGTATTTTGTAGCCCTTGGGCAGCTTCAGCCGTAGGACGAACAGTCCTTCCTTCGAAGGGTCACCATAGAGGAGCGCAGCCTGGGCGCCGGCTGGCAAAGACGGCGGCGCTGGTCGCCACGCCACCTCGCCGGGCTCTACGACGGTGTGAACCGCCGTGCTGTGCTGCTGCGCCGACGCGACCCCCGGGGCGAGAGTAAAAAGCACAGTTCCGAGACTCAGCGCTATCCTGTTCATAAGGCTCTCCTTTTTGTCACAAGCAAACTTTAGCAAGACCGCTCCTGGTTGCTTGAAGATCTTGTGGAGATTTCATGGAGATGAGCGTCATGTGCTAAAGGTCAGGGGGCATGACCTACCGCATTGGGCCATTTGAACTCGACTCGCAGAGATTCGAGCTGCGGCGGTGCGGAACCGCGCTTCCTGCCGAGCCACAAGTCCTGTCTTTGCTCTTACTCCTCGTCGAGAACCGGCATCGTCTGGTTTCAAAGGATGAGATCGTCGAAAAAATCTGGGATGGCCGCATAGTGTCGGACGCAGCCATTGCGAGCCGTCTCAAGTCTGCGCGGCAGCTGCTGGGGGACGACGGCACACGGCAACAGGTGATCCGCACCATCTACCGGAAAGGCTTCCGCTTCGTCGCTCAAGTGGAGGCATGTGGTTCCTCGATCCTTATGAGCGGCTCACAGGCTGAAGGCGAAGATCGAGAGCAAAAAAAGGAGACCAGACCGTCCATCGCGGTTCTGCCACTTGGCATCGTTGGAAATGCCGGAGAGCTGGCAGTAGCAGCAGATGCCATTCCGCATGAGATCATCGCGCAACTATCGAGGCTGCGGTGGCTGTTTGTCACAGCACGCGGGTCTTCTTTCAAATTCAAGTCCGTTGATCCAGACGTGGCAGGCGTCGGCAAGCTCCTTGGCGTAAATTACTGCCTGTGCGGAACGCTGGAATCCACTGGCCAAAGCACGACCATTGGAGTGGAACTCGTTGATACGAGAAGCGGCGGAATCGTTTGGGCCAATCGCTACACCGATCGTTGGCATCGCGTGCACGAGGTCCGCGCCAAGATAGTCGCCGAAATTATAGTTGCACTCGAGCTTCAAATACCAGCCCACGAAGCAAGGCGTGCACGACTCGACTCGCCTGACGATTTGGATGCCTGGTCAGCTTACCACCTGGGCCTCCACCGCATGTTCCGCTTCAACCGCGATGACAATGCTGCGGCTAACGCATTCTTCGAGCGGGCGATCGAAAAGGATCCCGATTTCGCTCGTGCGTACGCTGGTCTATCATTCACACACTTCCAGAGCGCTTTTCTGAAATACAGCCAAGATCCCGCAGCGGAGGCGGCATCAGCACGCACGTTTGCCGAACGGGCAATGGAAAAAGACCCGCTCGATCCGTTCGCCAATTTCACGATGGGGCGAACCTTCTGGCTGGAAGGCGATCTGGAAAGCAGCCTTGTCTGGCTGGATAGGGCAACTGCGCTCAGCCCGAATTATGCGCACGGCATTTACGCGCAGGGCTGGTCGCAGACCCTACTTTCTTGCGCCGAGGCCGGACGGCGCCACGTCGACCAAGCGATGACGTTAAGTCCTCTCGATCCTTTGCGATATGCCATGCTTGCCACGCGGGCCATGTCGCACCTGGTGAAGGGAGAAGAAGCCGAAGCCGCTGCATGGGCGGACCGTGCAGCGAGGGAGCCGGGAGCACATGTGCTCATCGCTGTCATCGCTACTGCCTGTCACGCTCTGTACGGCAATAGCAGCAAAGCTGCTGCTTGGGCCCGGAACGTCCACGCGCGGAGCCCTGGGATCAGTCACGTGGATTTTTTCCGATCTTTTCCCTTCCAAGATCCAGCTATGCGCAGACGTATCGCCGAGGCTCTGGCGCGCTACGGGTTGTAGCGTCGGGCCTGCACGCGCACGACTTAGCTTCTACGACGAGGCCGGGTTCTATACCGTGCTGAATGTCCGCTATGGGCGACGGCAGACGCTGGCACCTGAACGTCCGCAACGGGTGGAAACCGGACATTGCTTAACTGCCGCGCCACACTTCAAATCGGCGCGCTATCCTGGGCGCGAGAGCGTCGAAAGAATCGTGACGAGCCAAGCTTCTCCGGCATCTACGCCTCGACCGCAGCTATTCGGCGGTACTTATCGGCAAGCTCCTGGTGCCACCGCTTCGCCTCACGGCTAGACGCGCGTGCTGCTCGTGATGCCTCCTCACATGCTCGCTGAGCGAAGTAGCGCTGATCTGAAACCATCTTCCCCCCCGGGCTGGTCAAGATAAGCATGGAGTCCTACTTTCAACGTGCTGCATAGCCCCGGCCCGGCAATCTGCGACGAACGATTCCGTGCAAGCGGCAAGGTGAGGCCGTTCTCAGGCGGTGGGCTAAACTGCGGACTAGAGACCGTCTCGAGCATTGCCCGCTGCTCGGTCACTGCTGGCGACATCAAAGCCAGTCCCTATGTCAGCAATGGGTGGAAAGCGGCACGTTCCACATTCCACCCTCTCGCGTGAACAACCCGGGGTGGAAAGCCGACGCTCAGCCGAAGGGCCGCAACGGGTGGAAAAGCGGACGTTGCTCAGCAACGGGGGTGGTCCTCTTTCGACTCATTGCGAACCTCAGATTGCCGCGCCATTTTTCAGCTTATGGCCATTCGCGCAACATGCCTGACCCAAAACGGCTTCGGGGAGCTAACGCGCGTGCTGGCCGCTGCCGCTCCATGGGCGCTCTATAGAAAAGCCCGCCGGCTAAGCCAATCGGCCCGGCTTGGGTCCGCCTAGAAAACTGCCTCGGGCGCGCCGCCCATCATTGCCGACCGCACCAGCGGCACCGGTGGTCCGCCATAGCTCAAAAATCGGTCATGGAACGCCTTCCACGCGCTGCGGCCGCCGCGGGTCGCGGTCCAGTCGTCGCGCAGCTTGCGGATCAGCAGCTTATTCATCGTGTAGTTGAGATAGCCTGGGTCAAACGTTCCCCTGCGCGCCTGCTGGTTCGCCGCCCCGGCGCTCTGATAGCATTGCTGCTGGAAGAATGCCTGCGCGTCGGCAACTGACCAGCCTTGGGTGTGGAGGCCGATCGCCGAGAGGAAACGGCAATTGCGCAGCAGCGAGTTGAGGAGCATTCCAAGCCGCGCCTCCGGCGTGCCGCGCAGCCCCGCCTCCCACATCATCTCTTCCCCATAATGCGCCCAGCCCTCCGCGAAGCCGTTGGTCACGAACAAGCGTGCAACGAGGGAGGGCAGGCGGTTGGTGTGGAGGAATTGAAGGAAATGGCCGGGCATGGCTTCGTGCGCGGACACGAACAGCAGGTCCGGTTCGGAGAGGCTGGCACCAGCGGGGATATAGTAGATGAACGGGATCCCCACCTCATAGGGTCCGGGCGGATCGATATAGATGACGGGCCGGAAGGAGGGGCTGGTCCGGACCAGCACCTGCTCGTTGCCGGGAATGGTGACGAGATCGTTGGCCACCACGAAATTACGCAGCTCGTCGATCTGGCGTGTGGCCGCGGCGAGTGCTCCCCCGGCCGGAACGATGGTGTTGAGGCGGCTGAGGCAGGCCGGGACGGTGACACCCGGCGCATATTGCGCGCAAGCAGCCGCGACGGCGTCCTGATTGCGCCTGAGGTCTGTCTCTCCGATCTGGCGGAGCTGGTCGAGCGGAATGTCGACGCCGTCATTGGCGGTCAGCATCCGCGAAAAGCGGGCGCTGCCGAGGGCATAATGCTGGCCGGCACCGGCGGCGTTCTGGTTCATCCAGGTGGCAAGGTCGCGCATTGTTGAAGAAGCAGTTGCGGAAGCGTCCGCAAGCTCCTGCTGAAGGGCGGCATCGCCGACGCCCGCAAAAACCGCTCGCGTGTCGTTGGCGTACGAATCGGCAAGGCCATTGAAGGCGCTGCTGCCGTAGGTGATGAATGTCGCGGGGAGCG
>JALYGI010000256.1 GCA_030777185.1 Pseudomonadota bacterium | reverse complement strand
CACGTATCAATTGCCGAGGCTCTAATCGCCGCCGGATGAAAGTTCGGGGGCAGGTCACAGGGAGAAAAATATCTGGCAGGCTGCCAGACCGAGCGCGAGCGCGATATGGGTCTTGCCGGTACCGCTGTTGCCGAGCGCAATGACATTCTCGCGGCGCAGGATGTATTCGCAGCGCGCAAGCTCCAGCACGAGCATCTTGTTGAGGCTGGGAATGGCGGCGAAGTCGAACGTGTCGAAGCTCTTCACCGCCGGGAACCTTGCCTGTTTGATGCGCCTCTCGACCATGCGCCGCTCGCGGTCGATCAGTTCCAGCTCGACCAGGCGCAGCAGGTAACGGGGATGATCGATGCCGTCACGGGCGCATTCGCACCCGATTCTGAGTGGGATTCACGGCCCGGCTGAAGCGTGCGAGTCCTCTGTCGCGATTCGGCGGAGGTTGAGATGGCGCGAGCATACAGCCAGGACCTGCGGGACCGGGTGATCGACGCCGGCGTGTCGGCCCGGCAGGCGGCGGAGCGGTTCGGGATCGGGGTGGCGACGGCGATTGTTTGGGTTCGGCGCGCCCGCGCGGGTGAGCGAAGCGCCCGCAAGCAGGGTCAGCCGAAGGGCTCGAAGCTCGACCCGCACCGCGCGTTTGTGCTGCGGCTCATCGAGGCGGAGCCCGACATCACCCTTGCGGAGATGCAGGAGCGGCTCCTAAGCGAGGCCGGCGTGGCGGCCTCTATCGGCACGATCTGGACCTTTCTGGACCGGGCCGGCCTGACGTTCAAAACGTATGGCCCGCCCCGTCCGCAAGCGGCTTTAAGCGAGGTGAGCTGACCGGTCTGCGCCAACGTATCCGGTCTCGGGGGCGTGCCCCGGCCAAGATGGAGTTCCGCACACCCTGGTCCTCATAAAAGACACGGCGTCGCGCGCCATTTTTTGTGCCAGGCTTCCAGGGAGCCGGTCCAACCGTCAGGCCATCTCGCGTCCACCGCCCGCAGACATCGTCGATCGCCGCGGCCGGGCTGCCCGGGCGACCTATCCCGTTCAGGCCGTTGTCACCCGACCCTGCTTGGCGGCATAGCTCTCGCCCGATCGGAGCACCGCCCAGGCGATCCGGGCCAGTTTGCCGGCGAGCGCCACGACCACCTTGTTCTTGTGAGCGCGTCCGATGAGGCCGCGCAGCCACACTCCCGTCGCGGTCGGGCTCGCCGAGAGCGACGGCAGGGCGGCTCGAGCACCATGGATCAAGAGCGTGCGCAGGTAGGTATTGCCGCGCTTGGTAATGCCGAGAAGCCGTGGCTTGCCGCCAGTCGTCGCCTGTCGGGGCACGAGGCCGAGCCAGGCCGCGAGGTCCCGGGCCGATCGGAACGTCTCCGCCGTCCCAATCGCCGCGACCAGCGCGGTCGCGTTCAAGGCGCCGAAGCCCGGGATGGTCGCGAGGCGTCGCGCCGCTTGATCTTCTCGCGCCCGAGCCACGAACTCAGCCGTGAGCGCGGCAATGCGGCGGTCCAACTCGGACCACTCCTGGCGCATATCCTCGATCAGGAGGCGCGTGCGCGCGCTCAGCGTCGGAGGTGGTTCGGCGTCGTCGAGCAGCTGAGCCAGCCGAACCTCGAGCTGCCGCCGGCCCTTCGCGACGACGATGCCGCGCTCGAGCAGCACGGCGCGAAGCTGGTTGATCAGGGCCGTTCGCTGAGCGACGAGGCGGGTCCGTGCCCGATGCAGGATCTGAGCGTCGAGCTGCGCCTCGCTCTTCAGTTCGACGAAACGCATGGTCGGCCGGGTCGCGGCCTCGGCGATCGCCTCGGCATCGCGCTCGTCGTTCTTCTGCGCCTTTACGTAGGGCTGGACGTACTCGGGCGACATGAGCCGGACATCGTGACCCTGCTCGCGCAGCACGCGGCCGAGATGGTGCGCGCCGCAGCAGGCCTCCATCGCCATCACGCAGGCCGGCAGCTTCGCCGCGAGGCGAACGACGCCGTCCCGGTTGAGGCGGCGCCGCAGGACCACACGGCCCGCCTCGTCGA
>JALYGI010000255.1 GCA_030777185.1 Pseudomonadota bacterium | reverse complement strand
GGCTTGGCGGAAAGCCGCGGAAATCCGCCAATGCGACGAACCGTTGGCTGACAGCCGATAAACGTCTTGCGCTAGAATCCCGTTCGGGCACAATAGGTGGTGGCGAGGCCGTGGGGGTGACGCAAGCTGTTGTAGAAGGGGCCTCCGGACACTATATCCGGAAGTCAAGTGGCTGTCCCTGTGGATATCGGGGAGAAGCTGCAAAAAACGCTTGCCGCGCCCCTTCCAGAATCGCCCGGCCGGAGTTACGGCTGAGTGGAACGGAACAAGAACAGGGATCGAGAGATGGACCTATCAGGCAGCAGCGACGTGGGCGCGAGCGACGTGACCACAGCCACGGTGGAAGCGCCGCAAAGGGCCAAATCCGGCGAGGACAGCAAGGCGATCCGCCCGCGCCTGTTCCCGGTCGAGACCGACCGCAGCCGCGACGCCCTGCTCACCGATTTCGGCAAGGAGACGCTGAAGGACCGCTACCTGCTTCCCGGCGAATCCTATCAGGATCTGTTCGTCCGAGTCGCGTCCGCTTATGCCGATGATGCCGACCATGCGCAGCGGCTTTACGATTATATCTCGAAGCTCTGGTTCATGCCGGCGACGCCGGTGCTGTCGAACGGCGGGACCGGCAGGGGCCTGCCGATCAGCTGCTACCTCAATTCGGTCGACGACAGCCTCGAAGGCATCGTTTCCACCTGGAACGAGAATGTCTGGCTGGCGGCGCGCGGCGGCGGCATCGGCACCTATTGGGGCAGCGTCCGCGGCATCGGCGAGCCGGTGGGCTTGAACGGCAAGACCAGCGGCATCATTCCATTCGTCCGAGTGATGGATTCGCTCACCCTCGCAATCAGCCAGGGCAGCCTTCGCCGTGGGTCCGCCGCCGTCTACCTCGACGTCTCCCACCCGGAGATCGAGGAGTTCCTGGAGATCCGGAAGCCCTCCGGCGATTTCAACCGCAAGGCCTTGAACCTCCACCATGGGGTGCTCGTCTCCGACGCGTTCATGGAGGCCGTTCGCGACGGCGCCGAATGGACGCTTCGCAGCCCCAAGGACGGCTCTGAGCGCGCCAAGGTGGACGCCCGCTCGCTGTTCCAGAAGCTGGTCGAGACCCGGCTTGCGACCGGCGAGCCCTACATCATCTTCATCGACCAGGTGAACCGGTCGATGCCGCGCCACCATCGCGAGCTCGGCCTCAAGGTCTCGACCTCCAACCTCTGCTCCGAGATCACTTTGCCCACCGGCAAGGATCATCTTGGGCGTGACCGCACCGCGGTTTGCTGCCTCTCCAGCCTCAATCTCGAGACCTGGGACCAGTGGCATGGGGACAAGCTCTTCATCGAGGACGTGATGCGCTTCCTCGACAATGTCCTCACCGACTATATCGAGCGCGCGCCGGACGAGATGGCCCGCGCCAAATATTCGGCGGAGCGCGAGCGTTCGGTCGGCCTCGGTGTGATGGGCTTTCACTCCTTCCTCCAGGCCCGCGGCCTCCCCTTCGAGGGCGCAATGGCGAAGAGCTGGAACCTGAAGATCTTCAGGCTCATCTCGGCCCAGGTGAACCAGGCCTCGATGCTGCTCGCCAAGGAGCGGGGGCCGTGCCCCGACGCCGCGGACATCGGCGTGATGGAGCGCTTTTCCTGCAAGATGGCGATCGCGCCGACGGCGTCCATCTCGATCATCACCGGCGGCACGTCGGCCTGCATCGAGCCCATTCCCGCCAACATCTACACCCACAAGACGCTGTCGGGCTCCTTTTCGATCAAGAACCCATATTTGCAGAAGCTTCTCAAGGAGAAGTCGAAGGACAGCGAGGGCGTCTGGTCGACGATCCTCGAGCGCGGCGGCTCGGTCCAGCACCTCGACTTCCTCAGCCAGGAAGAAAAGGACGTGTTCAAAACGAGCTTCGAGATCGACCAGCGCTGGCTGATCGAGCTCGCCGCCGACCGCACGCCCTATATCGACCAGGCGACCAGCCTCAATCTGTTCATCCCGGCCGACGTCGACAAATGGGACTTGCTGATGCTCCACTTCCGCGCCTGGGAGCTCGGCATCAAATCGCTCTATTACCTGCGCTCCAAGTCCGTGCAGCGCGCCGGCTTCGCCGGCGGCGTGGAGGCCGACAACACCCCGGAGCTCCGTGAAATCCAGGTCGCCCCCACCACCGAC
>JALYGI010000254.1 GCA_030777185.1 Pseudomonadota bacterium | reverse complement strand
CTGGGCCTTTTCTATCTTGCAAGCGCCGGCGCCCCGAGCCGCTACCTAGCGATGAACGGCGCAGCCTTCCTAATCGGCTTCGCGGCGTTGGCCGTCGCGGATCGCCTCGCGAACGCTTTCAGTGCGTGGCGCCCGGTCGTTGTGTTGGGTAGCGCGGCGGCGCTGGTCGCAACTTCGCTGCTCGGCCAACAACTGGAAGGTGTGGCCCGGTGGGTGAGAGTGGGTTCGCTGTCGGTGCAGCCGAGCCTGATATTGCTCCCGATCATGATCCTCGCCTTTGCCCGGGCAAGGAGCTGGCTATCCACGGCCGGGATAGTTGCAGCGGCTGCTGGGCTGGCCATTCAGCCGGACCGTGCAATGGGCGGAGTGCTCGCGGCAGGCTTGATCGCTTTGGCGGTGCTGCGGCCGGACCGGATGACCTTCACGGCCGCAGCCGCTGCCGTGGCTGGCTTCGCGGTGACCCTGGTTCGGCCCGACCAGCTTCCCGCCGCTTCTCCCTATGTCGACCAGATCCTCTATTCGGCCTTTGACGTCCATTTCCTGGCGGGAGTCTCGGTCCTGGGAGGATCGGTCCTGTTGGTCGCGCCGGCGATCGCCGGCTGGGTTCGCGATACTGCGGACCGCACCGTCTATGCCGTGCTGGGGGTCACGTGGCTGATGACGATCCTCGCCGCTGCACTGGGCAATTATCCGACACCGTTAGTCGGCTATGGCGGGAGCGCCATCATTGGATATCTCCTGTGCCTGGTAGCGCTGCCGAAGACCGCCGTGATCAGCAGTGGCGACAAGCCATATGAGGTGAGCGACGCCGAGAAACCTCGGGCCGGCGACCAGAATTTCCGAGCTGCCCGATCCTCGGCCTAGCGAGCTTCCTCTGCTGAACCCGGCTCCGCGCCGGCTGTCCCGATCCATCTTCGACATTGGTGAGGCTGCTATGGCGACCTTGAAGCGTGCTCACGTTCGTTGGCTGCTGCTGACGGCCCTTGTTCTTGCTCTTCTTTTTTATTTTGCTTGGGGGGAGCTCACTCGGACACGCGGCGATCAGAAGGTTGCCTTCCGCCCCGCCGAGCGATCGTGCGGCTCGTCGGGTCCGCTGCGCTACTGCGTATACCGGGACCGGAGGGGCACCAACAGCGACCTCGTATACCACCTGCCCGGCCGGAACCTGGACGAGCATATCTGGAACGACGACACCTACTACACAGCCATGCTGCAGAGCTATTGGCAGCGCACGGGGGCGCTGCCGCCGACGGTAGTCACCGTTTCCTATGGGCCGACCTGGCTTCTTGTGCCCAGGGGCAGGCAACCCGACAGCGGACTGTTGGACGATTTCATATCCCGCTTGCCGTCGATCGAGGCAAAAATTGGTGAGCCCCGACGTCGCATTCTGCTTGGCGAATCCATGGGAGGGCTGAACGTGCTGGTCGCCGGCCTTTCCTTTCCGGCGCAGTTTGCGAAGGTGGCAGCCCTGTGCCCCGGCGTCTACGCTACCTCTCCCTTTGCTTCCATATCGGCGATCAGGGAAGCAATGGAGCGCACCGGTGCCAACCCGAAGATGGCCTTCGGCATCTGGCTGCTGGCGCGGAAATATTATGCCGACGACGCCGACTGGCGAAGGGCTTCACCGCTCGGTCTGATCGAGCGCGCGGGTCCGAACTATCCAGCTCTCTACCTGTCCAACGGTCTCTACGATTCTTATGGCAATTACGAAGGGAGCGAGCAGTTGGCGGTGCAGGCGGCTCGGCGGGGCGTCCAGACGCAATGGCATCCACTCTACGGCGGGCATTGCGCCACGGACATTGCATCCCTGGGCACCTTCTTGGCCTCGTAGTTGCGGCCTATCTTGGTGTTGGTCGCGAAGTGGCCGGAGACGGACCGACAGCTTCTGGATCTCTCAATGTTTAAGCGGTTGTTCGCCTGGGAAAGAAATCTTCGTTTTCACCCAAAGCAGATATTCACATCCAAAAGGTGCGGACGCGGGCGAGCGGTTGATTCACGCGCAAGCGGTCTTGCTATCGCAAAGGCAGCTCCAGGTAGAGCGCCACTTTGCGAGTCTGATCCAGTTCACGATCGATGATTGGGATGCTGGTGAAGTCGTCCCAGGCTCGGCACTTTCACCGGCAAGCAGACATTCCGTTCCCGGCCACTCCGGTGAAGCAGCCATGCTGAGGCTTCGCAAACTTATTCATTGAAAGCGTCGTCACCGCTGGTGCTCGCGCTGCAACTGCCCCCGGCTGGTACTAACCATTTCTGTCGCCGCCGGGTTCGGCGCTTGTCGCGTGGACACACCGCCGCTTCATCAGATATTCGGCTACAATGAAAATCTTCCCGAAGGCGGGGCTCACGCTCCTTTGCGCTACGCTGGTTGCGGCTTGCACCACGCAGCCTCCCTCACGCGATACGCTGGTTACCGAGGCAGACATCGTCGGCCTGCATCGGCTGATACGGAAAGGCGAGCTGCGCTGCACCGAGATCGTTCGGGCCTATCTCAATCGCATCGATGCTTTCGACAAGCCAACCGGCCTAAACGCGATCAGCATGGTCGCCGATGATGCGCTGGCGCAGGCGGCGGTTATCGATGCCCATATCAAGTCTGGAAAGTGGCCGGGGCCTCTTACTTGCGCACCGCTGGGCATCAAGGACAATATCGACGTGACGCCGTTCCCCACGACGGCTGGGTCAATCGTGCTTGCGCAAAGCCGGCCGCCCGACGATGCCGAAGTGGTGGCCCGGCTGCGCGCTGCCGGCGCAATCGTCCTCGCGAAGACCAACATGGCCGAGTGGGCGTTCAGCCCACGGCGCACCATCAGTTCGACCCGAGGAGAAACCGCGAATGCTTACTCGCTGGACCGGGTGCCAGCGGGATCGTCCGGCGGGACAGCCTCAGCCGTGGCGGCGAGCCTGGTCCTCGCAGGCCTCGGCACCGACACCGGCAACTCCATCCGTGGTCCTTCGTCGCATCTGGCGCTTGTTGGAATGCGCTCCACCTGGGGGCTTGCAAGCCTGGATGGCATAGTCCCACTGCTGCTCGATCGGGACGTGGTGGGCCCGATGACGCGGACGGTAGCCGATAACGCCCGTATCCTCTCTGTGATGACGGGGAAGGATTATGTGTCTGCACTTGCCGGACGTCCGCTCGCCGGAGTCCGCCTCGGGGTGTTGCGCGCCTTGGCCAATCCTAAGACAATGGCGGAGGGCCCGGCGGCAGCGTTCACGGCCGCGCTGGACGAGCTGCGGGCTGCGGGCGCAGTCATCGTTGACGATATTGAAATTGAGAATTTTGAAGCTCACGCCAAGGACGGCTATTACTGCCCTCGCTTTCGGGCCGACGTGAACGAATACCTCGCTTCCTTAGGGGGCAGCGCTCCGGAGCGGGACGTCGCGCGTATCTTCGACACCGGTCGCTTCGCACCCCAGTCGCGCGCCCAATTCGCCTTCTTCATAAAGGAAGAGGGCCCCGTCGCGGGCAAGGACTGTCCGCCGCTCGAGAGATCGGCGGGGCGGCTGGCGTTTCGAAGAGCCGTTGTCGGCGCCATGGATGCAGCGGGCGTCACTGCGCTTGTCTACCCGAGTTGGACTCACCCGCCCGCGAGGATCGCGCACGCCGAGAAAGAGTATCGGGGCGACAACTCGCAGGTTGTCGCACCCGCCACAGGGCTTCCGGCGATTACCGTGCCGATGCGCTTTGTCGACGACCTTCCAGCTGGTCTCCAGTTGCTAGGGAGGCCCAATTCCGAGCGGGCTCTCTACGGCCTCGCCTGGCACTACGAACAGGAAACGCATCACCGCCGGCCGCCAGCAACCTTCTCAGGCGCGGCAACGCACCGCCGTAGGAGCCCGTCTCGGTAATGGCAATTTGCCGCCGGGTGGATTTGGAGCTGAGCACCGGCCGGTCCAATTGCATCCCCAAAGGCTCACCAGCCTAAGTAATCGATGGACTTCGGCTTTGCGCTCTCGGCCTCCTTTGACACCTTTAAGGACAGCGAGTTGATCCATTCGATCCGTGGCCGAGACGTGCGGGTATACGCCGTAGTCCTGGGATAGGTAACTAGCTGTTCCCGGAGGCGCTGTAACACTGATGTCCGCAATGGGTCGTTAGCAGACATAGACACCGTCATTGATTCCCGCCGCAATGGATCGGAGCCGTGGCCTTTCAGTGCAGATGAGCACTGGCGATAACATCGGATCCGGAGCCCATTCCTTTCACCGGATGGAGGTTGATCAACCTGGATCCTTCAAAGGATCTGTCCCACTGAAAAAGCCCGGGGTGGATCAAGTGCGCCAGCAGCTCGGTGCCTTCGACAACACGGGGACCAGGCCGAGCGAAATATGCACTCGCGTCCACCGCATAAACCTTCCCCCCTCGCACTGCCGGCACTGTTCCGAAGCCCGGCAGTGCCGCTAGACCCGCGGCTTGCTCTGTTGCCGCTTGAAGCGCGTAGCCGCAGGGCATGAACACCAGCACCTCCGGCGCCCAATCGAGCACCTGGTCCCAGGTGATGCGGACGGAATCGCCGCCTTCCCTTCCAAGCCCATCAATGCCGCCCGCCAGCCGGACCATTTCAGGAACCCAGTGCCCACTGCAGTAAACGGGATCCAGCCATTCCATGCAAAAGACGCGCGGCCGATAGGCGGCAAGTGCGCTCCGCTCCTGAACCACTTCGAGCCTGCTCCTCCATTGCTCCAGAAGAGTTCGAGCTTCTGCCTGGCGGCCGGTGGCAGCGCCAAGGCTATCGACATTCTCGGCAATCTCACTGAGATTCCTCGGCGTCATCCAGAGTATCTCGGGCTTTTTGCTCAGGCGCTCCAGGAGCTTCGCGATCTCGTTCCCGGAGGGGGCGCAAACGTCGCACAGAGACTGGGTGATGATGAGATCCGGCGAAAGCTCCTCAATGAGCGCGGCGTCGAGCTCATAAAGGCTGAGGCCCTGGCGCAGTCTGTCCGCAACGGCCGAGTCGATCTCGCGCTGAGTCATTGTCTCGATGGGCAGCGCGTTTCTGACCACGGCGGGCTTTGAGCGAGCCTCCGCCGGAAAATCGCATTCGTGAGTTACTCCGACGAGGTTCTCGCCGAGCTCAAGCGCGTACGCCATTTCCGTTGCGGATGGCAGAAGAGAAACAATGCGGGGGCCGCGCATCCTGGGTCACCTGGCCGCGAAAGCGGGGCTTTCCCGGAGTATCGGGATCGCGCGTTCGGCTATGGCGAACCCTCCAAACAAGATTGCGGTGAAGAAAAGATCGCCGGCAAGTGAGTTCTGGAAGAACGGGATTGCCGCTGCATAGCAGGTCATGAGGCCCGCCAGCGTCTTCGGATACATGTCCGAAAAGGCCCAAACTCCGAAATTGGTGATGAGGTAGAACAGCACGGATCCGCTCACGGCCGCAAGGCCGACATTGGCGGCCGAGCGCCGCCGCGAGATGATCCAGCCAAGGCAGACGATCAGGGCTACGCTCCCGTACACGATCACCATGAGCGGATAGAAGCCCAGAAAGATGTCGCTCAGGAACAAGGCTCCGAGCGGCGCCAAGAAACCGAGGGCGCGCCTGCCGAGATATGCGCCGCTGAACAGAGCCATTGCGGCGACGGGCGAGAAGTTCGGCGGATGCGGCACCAACCTCGTTCCCGCAGCGATGACGATCGCGGCGATGATCGCCATTGCTCGCGCATCCAGACCGTATTTCGCTTTCTTCACATCGAGCATAGCGTGCCCTCCTGAGGTTCAAGGTCGCAGAAACAGAATGACCCGCGTGTGACTCGCTCGCCGAGGGCGAACGCAATTGGCTGGCTAAACATCGGCCCGTCGAAAACGAACGTGTGAAACTCTCCGTTTTCTCCGCATGGGTCAACGCCAGCGGGGAGATCGGCCAGAAATTCCTCATCGATCAACCGCCCGACAAAGCGTTCGTCAAGGACGTTGAGGTCGACGCATGTCGTCACTGCCCTGAAGCCTCGAGCAATGAACTGGCAGACAAGTTCGCCGGTGGGTTGCCCCCATAGCGGATACAGGCCCGTCATTCCGGACCTGGCGACGAGGCGGTCGCGATAGGCGCGTATGTCGGCAAGGAACAAATCGCCAAAGGCTACCGTCCCGACACCGCGATTGGCATAGGCGGAAAGCGCTTCATCCATCGCTGCTTCATAGGCCTGGTTTGCGGCGCTCGCCGCTATGAAGACTTCCTCGAGCGGGAGTCCGATCGATGCTGCCTGGCGGTGGAGCAGCTCTCGCCGGACTCCGTGCATGCTCACCCGATCGTAATCGCGCGTGACGGTGGTCAGGAGCCCCACGACTTCATGCTCCTCGGAACTG